>JAHFEI010000116.1 GCA_023248615.1 Nitrospinales bacterium
GTCGAACGGCTTAAGCACGGCCTTTGCGCGGAGTTTGTGAAGTATAAAAATCGAAAGGGCCTGTCCCAAAAACAGTTGGCTAAAAAGCTGGATATTGACGAAGCCCTTGTCAGCAAAATCGTAAATTATGCATATGATGAATTCACGGTGGATCGCCTTGTAAAGTATCTGTCGGTGCTATACCCAAATATCGACATCACCCTCCTTGTGGCGTAAAGGGGAATTCGATTAAATGCTATAAGATTTCAATCCCCCGGTGTCATGCCGGAAAAGAACCATATGACAAATAGCAGAAACAAGCCATGCCCTTGCGGTACAGGTCGATTCCTATTCGGGAAGCATTTTATCTACCTGAAAATTTCTTTACAGGCCGTGCATCGCGTCCAACAGCGACCCCTTTAACAACAGCCCCCGCGCCTGACCGGCGCGATGTTTAAAGGTGATGCGGTATTCCACCCGCGCAGTTTCAACAGCCGCAGCAAGGTGTCGAGTGTCATATGCGCTCACCCCGCGCCCTCCCGGCCTGTGCGATACGTGGAGAATGGAGGCCAATGGACGGAGCGCTGGCCAGCCGCCGCTGAAAATGCCTTTACCCGGCAACTGCAACCTGCTCTAATCGAACGATGGAAAAAATAATCATGTACACGGCCGAGTGGTGTTCGGACTGCCGGTCGGCCAAGCGTTATCTCGGAGAAAAAGGGATCCCCTTTGAGGAGGTCGACATCGAACGGCATCCGGAGGCGGTCCAGACGGTTATCGCGGCGCGAGGAAAACGGGTGCTGCCGACGCTGGCATACAAAGGGAAATACATCGACGGGAACCACTTTAACGTGGAGAAGTTCGCCAAAGACCTCGCGCAGCTTATTGGCTGATGGCGATTTACCGTCAAATCCCCGCCACTAAAACGATGCGTTTCGGAATCAGGATTTAAACGTCATCCGGCCATTTTCGAAATCGACGGCAACCTCATCGCCTTCGTTGATCTTTCCTTCCACGATGCGCAGCGCCAGCTCGTCCAATATCTCATTCTGGATAACCCGCTTGAGCGGCCGCGCGCCAAACGCCGGGTCGTAGCCCGCCGCGGCAAGACGCGCGGTGGCGCGCTTGGTGAGGCGCAGGGCGATCTTTTTTTGGTCCAGCCGTTTCGCCACCCGCTCCACCTGTATCCGTACGATTTCCGCCAGCTCTTCGCGCCCGAGGTGTTGGAAAATGATGGTATCGTCTATCCGGTTGAGAAACTCGGGACGGAAGAGCCGCCGCAGCGCCGCGAACACCTCTTCGCGCTGCCGCCCGGCATCGTCTTTAAATTCGGCGATCTGTTCCGCCGCGATGTTCGAGGTCATAATCATAACCGTGTTGCGGAAATCAACCGTCCGCCCCTTGCCGTCGGTGAGCCTGCCTTCGTCCAACACCTGCAACAGCAGGTTGAAGACATCGGGGTGCGCCTTTTCGATCTCGTCAAAAAGCACCACGCTGTAGGGATGGCGGCGCACCGCCTCGGTGAGTTGCCCCCCCTCCTCGTACCCCACATAACCGGGGGGCGAGCCTATCAGCCGCGCCACGGCGTGCTTTTCCATGTATTCGCTCATGTCGACGCGGATGATATTCCGCTCATCGTTGAATAAAAACTCCGCCAGCGCCTTGGCCAGCTCGGTTTTTCCCACGCCGGTCGGCCCGAGGAAAATAAAGCTGCCCATCGGCCTCCCCTCTTCCTGTATCCCCGCGCGGCTGCGGCGCACCGCGTTGCTGACCGCTTTTATCGCCTGCTTTTGGCCTACCACCCGCCGGGCAAGCTCCCCTTCGAGGTGCGCGAGTTTTTGGCTCTCTTCCGTCAACATCCGGGTAACCGGAATGCCGGTCCAGCGGGCGACCACGGCGGCGATATCCTCCTCCGTCACCTCTTCTTTGAGGATGGAGCGGCTCTTTTGCAGCGCGGCGAGCTTGGCCTGCGTCTCGCGCATCAGTTTCTCCTGATCGGGGATTTTGGCGTAGCGGATCTCGGCGACTTTTTGGAGTTCGCCGGCCCGCTCGGCTTTTTCGGCCTCGTCCTTCAGGCGGCCGATCTCTTCTTTCGCGCGTTTGATCGCGTCGATGACCCCCTTTTCGTTCCGCCACTGAAGCTCCACGGTTTTCAATTCTTCGGTCGATTGCGCCAGCTCCTTTTCCAGTTCTTCCAGGCGCTTTTTGCTCGCTTCGTCGGACTCTTTTTTCAGGGCGGCGCGCTCGATCTCCATCTGGCGTATCTTGCGGTCGAGCCGGTCCAACTCGGCGGGGCGGCTTTCAAGGTCCATTTTGAGGCCGCTGGCCGCCTCGTCCATCAGGTCTATCGCCTTGTCCGGCAAAAAGCGGTCGGCGATATAGCGGGCGGAAAGGGTCACCGCCGCCACAATGGCGTTATCGCGGATGCGGACGCCGTGGTGCAATTCGTATTTCTCCTTTATTCCCCGGAGGATGGAAATGGCGTCCTTGACGGAAGGCTCTTCCACCATCACCGGCTGGAACCGGCGCTCCAGGGCGGCGTCTTTTTCGATGTATTTGCGGTATTCCTTCAGCGTTGTGGCGCCAATGGTGTGCAGCTTGCCCCGCGCAAGCGCCGGCTTCAGGAGGTTGCCGGCGTCCATCGATCCTTCCGCCGCGCCGGCTCCCACGATGGTGTGCAACTCGTCGATGAAGAGGATCACCTCTCCCTCGGCTGATTCTATTTCCTTGATGACCGCTTTGAGCCGGTCTTCAAACTCGCCGCGGTATTTGGTTCCGGCTATGAGCGCCCCCATATCAAGCGACAGAAGCCGCTTGTTCCGAATGGTGGCGGGAACGTCCCCTTCCACGATTTTCCGGGCCAAACCTTCCACAATGGCGGTTTTGCCGGTTCCCGGCTCCCCCACCAGGCATGGGTTGTTTTTGGTACGGCGGCTGAGTATCTGCATTACCCGGCGGATCTCGTCCTCCCGCCCGACAACCGGGTCTATCTTGTTCTGCGTGGCCTGACGGGTAAGATCCAAAGTGTACTTCTCAAGCGCCTGATACTTCCCCTCCGGGTCGGCATCGGTCACCCGCTGGCTTCCCCGGATGGAGGTAAGAGCCTTTAAAACTTCATCGCGGCTGATGTTAAGGAGCTTCTTGACCGCCGGCTGCGACAATACCGCGAGGAAAAGGTGCTCGGTACTTATGTATTCGTCATGAAGCTGCGCCGCCTCCGATTCCGCCCCTTCCAGAACCTTTTTAGCCTCGGGGCTGAGGTAGGCTCCCTCGACTCCAGTGACCTGCGGCAAGGACTCAAGTGCGGTTTTTATCCCTTCTGAAAGTTTTTCGGGAGAGACTTCGAGCTTGGTGAGAAGGGAGGATACAAGCCCCCCCTCCTGTTTTACGAGGCTGAGGAGCAGGTGCAAAGGAGTGATTGCCTGATGGGATAGATTGCCTGAAAGCTGCATTGCCCCTTGAATAGCCTCTGCCGCTTTGGTTGTATATCTATTAAAGTCCATCTTGTATTTATTGATAAGACCGATTTTGCTGAACGTCAATCTTTTCGTGGATATAATCATAGAACCTGGCTTTTTTCGCCTATCATAGGACTTATAAAGCCATATACTGACCTCGTGATTAGTTATTTATAACTACATTATGTATTTTTAATAGGCTATCTGCCAATATTTATTTCTTTTTACGGGAGTTACTGATTGGATGGTTTGTAATGTAAGCTTTTTCAACCCGTCGACTAAAAACCGGCTTTATCATGGCTTGACCTATCTTCCAAACTCAAAGCTGGCCTTTGAAAAGGTCATAGCCGGACATGATTTTTAAGGCCAACAACCCATAAAAATTAATTGGTGTAATCTCACTCCCATCCTGATCGGTAATTATAAAACTGGAGAACTCATAAATATAAATATGTGGACATATTATATGTCTACATATTTCACAGAGGTGTAGTTATTAGAGCATGCCTGTTTTTTCTGGATACTGTTTTCTTAACCGAAGTACGTAAAAAAATTTTGAAGGCACCTTGATTGGTCGCCATAACGGGCACATTAATTAAATAAAATATATTTATTTAAAATAGAATGGAATATAGTATATGCCTTAAAAGTAATAAATCATAATCCATGTTGATCCATAACGCCATCAATATTTGCTTTTGTAAAATAAATTTCAACTGACTGACCTAAAGATAAGTATTATTCATAAAATGCAATACATACTGGAAAATTGTTATGCTAATGGTAATATAGCCACTATCATGGTATATGATTCATGAATTGAAAAGTTATTATCCAAGAAAATATCAGCGTACTAAATAATGCACTCGTTAAAGCTTTTAGGATATTTTAGATTTATTGTATACACACAATAGGACTGCCATGCCATGAAATGCCTAAATGCCATGATAACTTCACAAGCAATGTAAACTATATTGGCATTACGCCTTACATGCTTAACTAATATTAAAGAGCGTAAGCCATGCAAGATAAATGAGGAAAGTTAATTTGTCAGCCGCTTCATATCTTCCAGCTTATTAATGGCAGCCCCAGAGGCGATTGAAGCTTTTGCCTTTGAAACCCCATCTTCAAAGTCTTTTGCCTTTCCTCCGGCCATTATTGCAAAGGCGGCATTCATAACGGCAACATCAGATTTCGGCCCTTTTTCTTCCCCTTTAAGTATCCCAAGGGTAATCTTTGCGTTTGCTTGGGGATCTTCCCCCTTCAAATCAGATGGTTGGCAATAGCCAAACCCGTATTTCCGTGGATCAAAGTCGTAAGTCGTTACTTTTCCTTCTCTTAATTCGCTTATCTTTGTTGTTGCCGTTAGCGTCACTTCATCCAGCCCATCGCGTCCATGAACCACAAAGACATGATTCGAGCCAAGCCGTTTCAAGACATTGGCGAGTGGCTCTGTGAGGGTATCGGAATAGACCCCAATCACCTGGTTTTCCGCTCCGGCGGGGTTTGTCAGCGGACCCAAGAGATTAAAGATCGTCCTTACCCCTATTTCCCTTCGGGGGCCGATAGCGTATTTCATCGCCCCGTGCATCATTGGGGCAAAAAGGAAGCCGATGCCGCACTGCCGGAAGCACTATTCCACCCGGCTCTGCTCAGCTTCGATATTCACCCCAAGCGCCTGCAAAAGGTCGGCGCTTCCCGATTTGCTCGAGACCGATTTGTTCCCATGCTTTGCCACTATCAGTCCGGCGCCGGCGGTTATAAACGCGGCGGTGGTAGAGATATTGAAAGTCCCGGCCGAATCCCCGCCGGTTCCGCAGGTGTCGACTACGGTCTGGCCTATGGGGGTATCTATCTTGACCGCCTTTTCCCGCATCACCCTGGCAGCCCCGGTTATCTCATCAACCGTCTCCCCTTTTATCCGAAGCGCCACGAGGAAAGCGCCGATCTGTGCGGGAGTGGCCGCACCGGTCATGACTTCATCCATAACCTGAATCATCTCGGCTTCTGTCAGGTTCCGGCTGTCGATGATTTTCGATATTGCCTCTTTAATCATACTTTAGACCTATATATGGTCAAAAAGTTACTTAAAACACTCTTACCATGGTCAGTAAGTATGGATTCGGGATGGAACTGCACCCCTTCTATGGGCAAGGTTTTGTGGCGAACCGCCATGATTTCGTGCAACTCATCGTCATAGGCTGATATCTCCAGATCGTCTGGCAAGCTCTCTCTTTCAGCCACCAGCGAATGGTATCGGGTAGCGATAAAGGGGCTGGGAATATTGGCGAAGATGGTTCTGCCATCGTGGAGGATGTTCGATGTTTTGCCATGCATCAGTTTTTTGGCTTTGACGATGGTGCCTCCAAAGGCCTGGCATATCGACTGGTGGCCGAGGCAAACTCCCAGAATCGGGATTTTCCCCTGAAGCTGCTTCACCACGGCAAGCGAGATCCCCGCCTCGTTGGGAGTGCATGGGCCGGGGGAGATGACGATGTAATCCGGCTTCAGGGCCACAATCCCGGCGATAGTGATGGCGTCGTTGCGGAAGGTTTCCACCGTTTGCCCCAGCTCCATGAAATACTGGACGAGGTTGTAGGTGAAGGAATCGTAGTTATCGATCATCAGAAGCATGCCCGAATTTTACCGCGCGCCGGGCGGGGGGGAAACCTTATTTTTTAGGCTACTCCATGCTTGATGCCCAATTTGTTTGCCCGTTTCCGCCAAACAATTTATAGTTGCCCTGATAATTAAAACCCGCATAAGGAGAACCGCCGGGCCGATGTTGAAACCAGGGCTTCAGGCGCCCAACTGTATGGAGTGCGCCTATTATTACATAACGTGGGACAAGGGATTTCCTTACGGCTGCCGGGCGATAGGTTTCAAAAGCAAGCGCCGTCCGCAATTGGATGTCCAGCAAATCTCCGGCAAATCCTGCCTGGCGTTTGAGCTGCGGCGGAAAGCGCCCAATCCGGAGTGATTCTTATTGCGCGGCCCCCTGCAGGTCGATTTCACCTCGTATTTGGAAAAGGCCAGGACTTTCGGCTGTTCCCGTCGCGGTGTAAATTTGTGGACAGCCAACTTTAATCAGTTTAGAATTCCCCAATCATTCCCCGTGCCGGAGTGGCGAAATTGGTAGACGCAGGGGACTCAAAATCCCCCGTAGGCAACTATGTGCCGGTTCGAGTCCGGCCTCCGGCACCACTATTTTTTGGAACGGCCGGCCCATTCCCTGGCAAGCATTCCATAAATCACATGATCGACATAACGGCCGTTCACATGCTCCGCCTCGCGAAT
>JAHFEI010000003.1 GCA_023248615.1 Nitrospinales bacterium
GGGAGTGAGTGTAATGCGTAACTTTTTCCCCAGTTCCACCACTTTATCGGCAGATGTCTTGCATTCTGCATGGGGCGGCGCAACCCCGTTCAGCATCCAATCATCCCACGCATGGACGGGATCATTTGCGCAGTGTACATTGCGCACAATTTCTTCTGAATGTGGGAATATCGGCATTAAAAATAGATATAGAGTGACATCGGAAACCTTTGTTAATTCTTTTTCCAAACCTTTGCAATACATGCAATTCGGATCGGTAAAAAGCGCCAACTTGCGTTTGCCGTTACCCTTCACCCTCTTAATGGCATAATCAAGCGGTAGCCTGTCAAAATCAACGGCGATTAACTCACTGTGACGATGTTCAGTAATATTGATGCGGCTTTTTACTTCAATCACACTACCTTCAAACAGGTACTTCCCCTGCTCATCGGCATAAACCAGTTTATCGCCGATAAAGACTTCATAAAGACCAGCGTAAGGCGTCTTGATAACGTGCTCAATTTTACCTTTATTGGGAAATTTGCTCTCAAACATTTGGCGTATTTCCTTTTCACCGGCATGTGCGGGAGACAGCGATGCAAATAAAAGCAGGACAAACCACGCATGTATGAATGGAGTGGGCAAGTTTTTAATATTCATTTTTTCTCTTCTTCTTTGGTTAAATGCCCCCCGGCAAGGCGCCGGGGGAACCCAATGGATTGCAACGAACTAAAATCGGCGGCTTACCCCTATATTCAACGACCATGGAGCGTACGTTTGAATTGAGTTTACGTAGTAGTACAAACCGATGGGCACAGATGCTGTGATGGTTGTTATTCCACCATCCGGCGAATAGAAAGCGCCAGGCTGAAAATCTATCCATTCACCGCCTGTATTACCCACATCTACGCCATTGCGCGAATCTTTCCTGAATTTGGCGTAGAGATAATTGAACTGCCCGGACACGCCATATTTCCCGAAAGAGTGGCCCATCCCTAGATTTGTCATAAGGTTGCTCTGCGACCTGTAGCCCACGTCATTCGTCCACTGTGGATCGCTGTACTGGGCTCGCCCAAACATAGAAGTACCTGTCCCGGCAGGTTTTTCGAAGCCCAGCGCGATTATCGGAACTAATTGGCCATAACCTGGCTGGATATAAGCTGCCCTATATGCGGTCGTGACGGCAGTTTTGCCTTGCGGTATATAGTTGAATGTCTCATCGGACTTTCCGGTAGGAAGGCTAAGCGCTAAATCAACATATGTGTTAAGCGCGTCTTTTTCTCTTTTAAGCCAATATTTTCCAAAAACCGTGACATCTCCAATGCCCGCGCTCTCATAATGGCTGTAGTGATGATGGTCTTCCCATCTTTGGTTACGGACGTATGGTATCGACACGCCTGTCGTAAGAATTTGGGAGTGATCGTAAGAAAGCCCCGTAACTAATTTCTCGTAACGGTTCCTGACTCCTAATTCACCGGTATTCCCATTAGGGGGCGTCCACGGTTCCCTTTCCGTCTGTCTGGTTGAGCCTTGGATAAGCTGGTTGGCATCGTTATATGAATAATCCAAGCTAACCCGCCACGGCATCTTGACCTCTGTTGAATCCGATGATTCTTCTCCTGCCGCCGTATCTGGTGAAGCCCAAGCTGAGCTGTAGTCCGTTATGGATGAACAACCTTGTCCCGCATGAACTGCTCCCGTCGCCATCAGCACAATAGCCGCGCATGCAACGCCCATTAACTTAAGATGTCCCTTCACTAAAACCTCCCATAATTGAATACAGCTGAACGGCGCTGCCCCGGCTCTACTTCGTCCATGATTGATACCCCGCCCCCCCTTGGGGCTGGGTAGTCCATTCCGTCTCAGAAAAATCACTTCGGCGCACTAATGGCCGTATAGCCACGGGCCAACATCGCTTTGCCGACATCTTTTAAAATTGCCTGGCCAGCAACACGGCCTTGGCCAAGCACCAGGTCAATATTTTTTACGCTTGGGCCGCCAAGATTTACGGAACGATTGCCATCGGCATCGGCGATGTGCCAAGCAAGGACATTGGAGTCCGCTATCTTATCAACCGTTATCTTGAAATATTTTTCAGGCCCGTCGATTGTGGAGCCCGGCGCAATTCGGATCTCTTCCTTGTTGGCCAGCATGAAACCAAAGTTATGCCCGGTTGGGCATCCTACCGGATAAACATTGAAGCGAGGGTCTCTCGCATATGAATCGCCATAGCGCAAACTAAATGTGTTTGAATAAAGCTTGAAAGGGGCCTGCCCATCTTTAATCTCCGGCCCTGGCGCAAGAAAACCTGCAAGATTTTCGTACTCAAATACCAATGCCTTGCGAGATGCTGTATCTTCAATAAGCCTTTCCCTATTGACGGGGCCGAGCTTCCTATCAAACTTTACAACTCCGTTTTCAAGTATCTGTATATGCACCGTCCCGGAAGCCTGGTCAACACCGACAAGTCGAATGGTTTGGGAACCGACTTTCCACTCCTGTCCAGCTTTTGCAAGGCCGCCAAATACCTTATTTTCAGCCAACAACAAACGATCCATGCGCACGCCCGAGAGCCAATCGAATACCATGCGCTTGGGTGTTATTTCCTTTGCCTGCCCTTGGTTGTATAACTGGGTAAATTTATTGCTCCACCAACCTGTTTCATTCGCCGACAATACCGGGTTGCCAAACGCCCAATCCCAATCTGTGCCTCCAATAGTTTTGACATGCAGAGTGTGATTCTGCATTTGTTCATGGCCAACTAACGTGTAGTACTCATACACATGCCCTCCAACGGCCACGCTCTGGCCTGCGGGAATAGTGACGTCCTTCTTGACGACAATGCTCATGTCGTAATCAATATAGGTTGGCATGCGGGCCAAAACCGGCAATTGCTCGCCGCGTAGCGCAACTTCGCCGCCCCATGTATCCTCAAGAAACACCAAGCCCCCCGGAGGAATAACAACCTTTCCACTTTCAACGCGGCTTTGCCGGATAAATACGCCATCAAATTTGGGGCGTTTGCCGCCGTAATCATCAGTCACCATCCTGGCCTGTGGCAAGCCGGGGAGACCTGGCACATACGCCGGGTCCTTGGGCCCATCTGCCGCCAAGGATAATGGCGGGGGGGGGATGTCATTCTTGGCTATAGGATGCGCAAGCGGCCAACCAGTTTTAGCAGGGGCAATGAGCTCCGCATCATCACCATAAGAACTGCCAATTGAGAGCAGTACAAGAGTTGTTGCAAAAAAACCAAGCTTTAATATTTTCATAACCAAACTACTCCTTGATAGCGCATTTATTTACTGGGGAACATGGCTCTAAAATTGAACATGCCGATAAACGTTTAGCCAAAAGTAGCGTCCCAATTGTGGTAATTACTAATGTGTTAATAAGCACAATCCATTTAGACAAGCCTGCGAAAACGCTAACACCAAGCCCTAACCCAAACGCTGCGACAGTTGGCGCAAGACAGCCGATGCAGATTGTTGCAAATGCCGCTAGTCCGCCACCAACCACTGCACCAGAGCCAACGGCACGGCCAACACGCCGGGCCGCAGAAAAAGCAAAGGCGCAAAAAGCAATTGCAACACCAAACGAGATGGCGCTCAAATACTCCTTTTCGCGTACAAAACTCATCCACCACGCCTGTGTCGGGGTATATTCAATTTGGCCGGAAGAACCAAAGTCATCAGCCGTAAATCCGCATGCCGCCGCCGCAACAGGGTCAGTTGGTATCTTGAATACCGCACGCCCCAAGCCAACGTAGGAAAGTGTTGCCACAAAAAATACGACCATCATCAACCGATACGGAATAACAGGATTAGACCAACGCATCTACGCCTCCACAAATATATTCATAGATAAAACTTCCTATTTACCTTTTGCCGGGATATTCCGCGCGAAGTATTTCCGCCGCCTGGCGCATGGCACGTAGCTTCTTTGCCGCTATTTCCGGCGTGTTCATAGGCCTGTCGGAAAACGTACCGAACCCGCAATCCGAATTCAGGTATATCTGCTCCGGCGGGCGGAATTTAAGGAGCGTCCTCACCTTTCCGAGGATAAAATCCACCGTCTCCACATTAGGGGTACGCGGGTCTACCACGCCCAGCCCTATCTCCTTGTCGGCTGGCAACCCCGCAAGCACGTCGATGCTCCCGGCGCGGTCGGTGGCATATTCCAGCACGAACTGCTTTACCTTCATCCTGCTGAAAAACGGGATAAGCGGGTCGTACGCACCACGCAAAAGCACGCTCTCCTTCTGGCTCCAGTTGCCCCTGCAAACATGCATGGCGGTTTTAATCCTCCCCTCAAAACCGTCCACAACGCGGTTGATAAGGCTGACCGCAAATTCCAGTTCCTCGTGGGGGCTACTTTTTTCGGATAGCGCCGCACACATGAAAGTATGCGTCTCGTTCGGCCCGGCGAAAGCCACTTCTGTAAGCACCGGCTCATCGAACTGCACAAACTGGCATCCGGCATCGCACAACTCCGCCAACTCCTCGCGCAGGATGCGGACAACATCGTTACCCAGCGATTCTTTGTCGGGATAAAAACTTTGCGACAGCGCCTTAACCCACATGGAGCGGGCCATCAGGTACGGGCCGGGCAACGTAACCTTTATCGGCTTGGCGGTCTGCTTCCTCAAAAAGAGATAATCGTTCAGCACAAGCGGATGCCTTCTTTTCAGCTTCCCTATGATTACCGGGTTTTTCAGCGCGAATGCCGGAACATCCAAAGCGCTCAATAGCCGTTCAAACGCGGCCTTGTCCTCGACGAAATCCAGCATCTCTGCAAGCGTCATAAGGCGCGTCCCTTCCAGATGCTCTGCGATAAAGGAGAAAAAGCTGTCGCGGCGTTGTTCGCCATCGCTCACTATCTCAACGCCAGCGTCGTCTTGCAGGCGAAGCGCATCCAGCGCCGCCTTATCCGCGATTGCGTTGAACTCTCCAGCGCCGATTGCGCCTTTGCTTTTTTTGCGTAGCGCTTTCAATACCTCGTCTGGGCGCGGCAGGCTTCCCACAACCGTAACAGGGAACATCGGCAATTTATCCATTTCAATACCTCCGGTGGTGACGTAGCGTCAGATGGCCTTCATACCTATCTTCACGTCCACGTTGCGCGTTAATGTGTTCAACACAGGCGAGGCCGCCAATGTCTCTTTCCATATCTTTTCCAGCATCTCCGGGTCGGCGTCGGATTTTACGTACATCTCGCCCGATATTTCCCGAAACCCGCTATGCCCCTCTTTCTCGGTTCCCAGAAATACAAAAATATTATCTATCTTCCCGTTGAGTGATATTTCCACCTCGTCCACTTCCACGCCGCGACGGGATGCGAGTATCTGGAACCCCATAGCCAGACAACTGCCAAGCGCACCAAGCATGTATTCGACAGCGCTGGGAGCGTCGTCTTTTACATCGAAACTTGCGGGCTGTCCCGTAACCCACGAATGGTTGCGGCAAAAAACCTTTACGCCCATGCCGCCGTTCCATCTGGTGCGCGTACGCCAAAGGTATTCCTTCGCCTTGCGGTAGTCATCGTCGGTGTTTTTACCGCCGTCTCCCCTGCGCACGAAGTACTTATTGTGGCTATCTGCGGGATGCCAGCCTAGATAAGGGTTGGCCGTCATACGGCACCATGAAGGGAGGTCTTCCTTCACGCTCGTTTCGGTACTCCGGATTTCAAGTATGCCCCCCACCGGCACGGTACCCATCGCCTTGCTTATTATAAGGAGCAACCCGGATCCGCAATCCAGGTTGCCACCCTCGCAAACGTGTAGCTCCGCCTCCCCGCCCGGCGGGACGCTAAAGTACTCCTCGGACATTAAAAGTTAGTCCGACAGCCTAGTACGTCATGCAGGAAGCGCCAGTGGTGAGGAACTCAACCGCCTTGGCTCCGCCGACTATGGTCGCCCCCTTTACAAGCTTACCTTCGTCCAGTTTGCGTCTCTTCACGCACGGGGAACAAAGCCAGATAATCCCGCCAGCGGCGATAAAATCGTCCATCAGTTTTTTCAAGGGCGAAAACCCTTCCTCGTGGATGTCATCGGCATAGCCCTGCACAGCAAGGCGAACCCCTTCCACGCTCAGCCAAACCGCCGTTTCGACTCCCGATGCCACGGACGCATTTGCCACCACGAAACCTACCGTTGCCTTGTCGGCATTGTCCTTGGAATGCGTGATGCTTATCATGAGCTTTGACATTTTGACGTTCTCCTATATAAAAACATTTTTATAGTTACAATTCCCCCAAAAAGCGGGAACCCCCCTTTTGGATAACAACCAGCATCGGGCCGATGCCAAACGCTGGGCTTTATCCGCTAAGCCTTTTTCTTTATGTAGTAGCACATCCCGTTTTCGCCGGTCGGCCCGGCGAGTAGCGTGTTTTTCGTCATCCTGCACCATGCGGGAATATCGCTTGGCGCACCGGGATCCGAAGAACGCACCTCCAGCACCTGCCCGGCCTGAAGCGTTTTCATCTTCTGCATGAGGGCGATGGCCAGGTCGCCACACCCTTTTTTCCCAAAATCCGCAACAGCATCAGGAGTGATATTTACCTGTTCGCTTACTTTCATTTTCAAATCTCCTAGCAGTTGACCTTTCCAAATGAGACCCAGCGCAGTAGGTAATTCAAAACTCATGCCACTTTCGCCCAATAGCAGATAGACAAAAAACAGCGCGCCAGCACCGTAAAATATGGGTTATAGATAAGGCAGACGTGGAGCAGTCAGAGCGGCAATCTATAGTATTACTAACGTAATGTAGAGGGATGCGACATTACAAATTTATGTTGCTCAATTGAACAACCAACTGCTTGAATGCCCGCATTTTATTTGCGAGCTAGGAAACGGTGATTTTATTTTCCGCTACCAGGATTTTCTTTATTTGCATCGTCATGGATAGCAACCTTCCCAGCAGTAGCCCTGTTAATATCGCAAGGCCGAACGCATTTAATTCCGCGCCATGGAGCCAATGGCCGAAGAACCATTTTCTCCCAATCTCGAGGGTGACGTACAATGCCAAAATAACAATTCCAACCTTATCCAGGCGGGAAATGACCTTCTGGGTTTCGGGGTGCCAAAAAATGATGAACATCCTTCCCGCAAGTATCCCTATCACGACGCCAAAGGCAAAGCCACCGCACGCCAAAAGCGCGCCTATTTGGCCTTCAAAAATGTCGAAAATGACAATGGACGAGAGGACTAAGGCAATGACAAGAAAAACCCGGAGGCGCACCGAGAGCCTTTTTTCCATATGCTTTTTGGCGGTTTTTCTTTGGTGGTTCAACCTGTGTAATCGTTGCTTCATGTTACTTCGGCAATTCCGCCATTGCACTCTTCAAGCTATTTATTTCCCTAGCTAAAGCAGGCTATCCGATACGCTTCGGACAATCGTCTTATCAGTCCGCTTGGCAAGCCCTATGCGAGCCAAGCCAGCAATTGGAAAGCCGGGCCAACTGGCTTCAGCAGGCAACCGACAGGAATTGTTATTTGCATGCGTCCTTATAACCTTCGGCGCAAGCCATCTTGTAGTCCGCGGTGGCCTGCTTCATTTCGCCGTTTATCTCGTTTGCCTGCGCGCGGACATAATAGGCTTCCCCAAGGTGCGGGTTTAACGCTATGGCGCGGTTAAGGTCTTTCACTGCATTATCAATATCCCCGGTGTCTTTATATGCTTTCCCGCGAAGGGCAAAAGCCTCGGCGTATTTCGGGGATTCCTGTATCGCTTTGGAAGCCATCTCGATGGTCTTTGGGTAGCTCGCGCTTCCGTAAGCCCTGCGGGCCTCCGTAAAGTATTCATCTGCCTTGTTTGACTGGGGAGCCGCCGCTTTTTTATCCGAAGCGCCGCCGCCCCACGATGGCAAATTAAATGCCGAGGCTCCAGATACAAGTGTAGAAACCATAATGACCGCCAGAAGTATTGCCCTCATAACCACCCTCCTTATAAGTTCCACAACCCTAGATCAACTTACCCAACGCATCCACTATGGACTGCCTCTCGCTCTCCGAGGGAGACAGCGTTAGGGCGTAATTGTATAGCTCCCTTGCCTTGTCCCCATCTTTTAACACAAAACCGTACAACCCCGCAAGGTTAACAGCCGCCATCATATACTTGGGATCCAGCCTTAGCGCCTCGATAAATTCCCTCTCCGCTTCGTAATGCCTCCCTTTGTCCGCAAAGAACATCCCCTTCAGGAAATGGGACTGGGTAGCAAAAAGCCCGTCGATATCCGTACTATCTGTATCCGCAAGCATCCTCAGCCCCATGTCGGACTGCTTTTTCGATAGCGCCGAATAAAGCGTCGCGATGTTCAGGGAAAGGTAGGCATACCTGGCGTCAGAATTGCCCGCGCTTATGCCCAGGGCGCGGCGGAAATGGTTAGCGGCTTCGCCATAGTGGCGGTCGCTGGATTGCACTTGGCCCTTCAGGTATTCCTCTTCGGAAAGGAAATAACCCTGAAAGTCCTTCTCCTGGCTGGCGGTCTCGAATGTTATCTTCGGGAAGGCGCGGAATTTAAGTATGCTTTCGAGGTTGCGCCCCTTTATCGTTACGCCCTCCGCATGTATGCGTGGAGAGGTAAATTCGATGTATGGGCGGTCGTCGGTAACGGGCAAAGCGCCAGCCGTAAACCCGCGCAACTGTTCGGGCCCCATCATGAAGTTCGAGAGCAACTGGTGCGCGTTTGTGATGCCGATTCCCTTGAGGCTCTCGGCGACGGCATTTTTCTTCATCTCGCTTTCGAACCTGGAAAAAACCAGCGGCATATCGCTGTTCGAGCCTACCATTATCGCATCCCACTTCGTGTACCACATCGCGGCATTCGGGAAAACATCGGTAAACGTCGCCACAAGTGCGCGAAAATCCTCATGGGAAAGGTGGTGGAGCGGTATCCATTGCGAAACTACGCCGCCCTCGGCCAGCCTCTTCTTGCACAGGCGGTAATATTCCCTTGTGTAAAGGCTAACGACCCCGGCGTTGGACGGCGGAGGCGGCTCGGAAGTTATGAAGTCGAATTTTTTTTGCGTCGTAAGAAGGTAGTTCCGGCCGTCTTCCTCTACCATCGTGAAAGCCGGGTTTTTTACCACATCGAAATTTGCGGCGGAAAAACTGCCAGCGGCCCCAAAAACCTCCCGCGAGATATCTACGGCGGTGACGTTTTTAAGCCCGTGCGACAAGGCGGCGCCCGCCGTAGTGCCTGTCCCGAAACATATTACGAGCGCGTTTTTCGGGGAAGGATGCACCATAAGGGGGATGTGGGCCTGGAGCCTCTCCAGTTGCAGGGCCTCCCGGAACGCGCCCGCAATCGGGTCGCCGTTTATCCAAATCCGTTTTATGGGCTGGCGGTTTGCCGCTAGGTCGGAGTCCTGCGAAGATACCAACACCGTTGCCGAAGGCCCTTCCTTGTAATACTCCACGTTGCTACCGGCATCCAGCTTTTGCACGTTGAGAAGGTAGGAAGTGTCGCCCGTAAAAATTACGCCAGCCGTTAACAACAACGTGATAACCAACGGGATGGCAACGCTGGATATCTCCCGCTTTTGCGAAGCTTTCAGTTGCAAGGATATCCCGGCAACTACGGCCAGCCAGGATGCCGCTATCACGCCTGCGCGTATCCCGATAAGCGGGATGAACAGGTATCCCGCAACAATGGAACCAAGGACACAGCCAATCATATTCATCGCGTAAAGACGGCCCACCGCACCGCCCGTTTTTTCCGGGGCGGAAGAGATAGCGCCGACTATCAGCGGGAAACACCCGCCCATAAGGAAGGTGCAAGGAAAAATAATTATCGCGGAGAATATGCCAGCTTCCATCATTGTCCGCTCACCCGGAATTACCTTGCCGCCGCCGATAACTGCGGCAACCAAATCCATCAGCGGCCCATTGTAGGCAAACACCAGTAGCGATATCAAAGCGAGCAACCCGATAAACACCTGGAAACGGGCGAAAAGGAGCGCCGCATCGCCGGGC
Source organism: Nitrospinales bacterium (assembly GCA_023248615.1). GTDB lineage: Bacteria > Nitrospinota_A > UBA7883 > JACRGQ01 > JACRGQ01 > JAHFEI01. The sequence continues at coordinate 9,954 of JAHFEI010000003.1, forward strand.
GATTTTTTTGCCGTGCCTGAAGTTAGCGCACTGCCCGCGCCGATGCCCAAAAGGAAAATTGCCAGGATGAGGGAGAACGCATAGGTAGTGTTGTTCAAAAGGAGGATGAGCATCCTTGTCCAAAGGACTTCAAACGCCATCGCGCAAAAACCGGAAATGCCGAAAAAGACCAGCAGGGAACTGTAAATCGCAACGGGGGGTTCTGCGGCATGTTTGGTGGCCTTCGGTTCTGGAGAGGCGTCTACAACACGGCTCCGCTCCCCGACCAGTGCGTACGCCGCAACGCCACAGGCCATGTTTATCACGGCGCCAGCCCTTAACGAATTCGTAAGCCCGATATGCTCTATAAGCCAAAAACCGGCAACGATGCACCCTATCACCGCGCCAATCGTGTTAACGGCGTAAAGTGCGCCCACAGATTTACCGGCATCTTGCCTGCCCCCGGAAAGGAAATGGCCCAGCGCCGGCAATGTGCCTCCCATCAGGCAGGTCGGGACTAGCAGGGCCGATACCGACAGCACAAAACGCAGCGCTACTACATAAAACGAATTACCCCCTGTGCCGGGATGCAGGTGGACGTAGACTGTCTCCAGCGCCCCGAGGATAAAAGGGAACAAAAGGACATAGACCCCAATAGATATTTCCAATATGGCATAAAGCCTTACCGGGGGGGTCCCGCTGTTTAGCTTTTTGCCGAAATATTCGGAGCCAAGGCCGAGGCCGCCCATAAAGGCTACCAGCACCGCGCTTACTGCGTATATGCTTACGCCAAAAAGAAGGGTAAGCTCCCTGACCCACACAATCTCATAGACGAGACCGACGGCGCCGGAGAGGAAGAAAAGGCCGAGGATGAGAACCCTGCTCACCTGAATAACTTCTCGGTTGTCTTTATTTTTACTTTAAGTTTTTTGCTCTCTTCCTGAATCTTCGACGTATCTATCATGCCGAGCTTCATGTTGGCGGCTTCGGTAAACCATACGCGCCCCTTTTTGTCCGCGCATATGGAATTCGGCTTCGATTCGCCGGTAGGCAGGTCATAAGTCTGGATTTTGAATGTCTTGGCATCGAAACTGTGTATCCTGTTTTCCGTGCTTTGCACCAGCCAAATACGATCCTTCTGGTCTATAACCATTCCCTGGGTTCCCTTGTTTTTCGGAAGGTCGTACATTGAGGTCTTGCCGCTCTTGGGGTCGAACCGAACCATCCGGTTATCTACCATCTGCAAGTACCATACATACCCGCTTGAATCTATCACCGTGCCCATGGCGGATTGGATGCCTTCGGAAATCGACCATTCGCGGAACCTCTTTTTTACCGGATCGAAAGTGGCGAGCTTATTGCCTGCGCGCTCTACGAACCACAAGTTGCCCTGCTTATCCTCCGTCAAGTTATAAGCGCTACTGTCTTTGGTCGGGATAGTGTACTGCTCGAACTGCTCGGTGTCGGGCCTGAAGCGTAGCAACAGGTCGTTGCTCCAGCCGAGAGCCCATACATCCCCGTTTCGCGAGGCATAGATGGAAATGGGCTGTAGCCCTTTGAAAGGGATAATATATTCCTTGAAGACCTGTTTCCGAGCGTCGAATTTTGCTATTACGTTAACATCCTGCTCGGCCAGCCAGACATTGCCCTGCCTATCCACCGATATATCTATCGTGTGGCTACTGCTTGAGGGTATGGGGAATTCTTTCAGTTCCTTGTTTTCCGGGTTGAACCTTGCGAGAGTATTGCTGTTGAACTGGATGAACCATATCAGGTTGTCCGGCGAAGCGTTGATAGCTGTGGGATATGTATTTTCACCCTTGATGCTGAATTCGGTTATTGTATCGCCACCCCACGAAACCGATGGGGACAACACGGCCAGAATAACGGCCAGTAGCGATGCGGCAAACGCCCTGCCCGGCAGTACCCGGTAATGGCTCCTTGGGGAGCCAGCGGGAACGGCTACTTCAGCGGACATAAACAAAACACCTGGGCAAGAACAATTGGAACATTTAAAAGTTCTTCTCTTATCTCTTAATGGGAGTGCGAGCTTCCGACATGCTCGTTTACGTCTGATACGGCTTGCGCCGGGACAGATGAGGAAAGAACCCTTGAAATCTGGTTTACACCCCTATCGCTTTCGGTGAACCAGATATCTCCCTTCAGGTCTACGGCTATACCCATAGGCTGTGCCCCGTGGGACGGTATCTCAAATGAACTCCAAGTAGCCTTCCCTTGGTCGAAGAACCCAATCATGTTCATCATGCTATCTATATACCAGATTTTCCCGTCTTTTGCGGGAGCCAATGCCTGCGGAGCCGCGTTATATCCGGGAACATCCACCATACCGAAATGTGGGTTCCTATCCGCACCATTCGTATAGAACACGCCTATCTGCCTGGAATGTGGCGCACAGAACCACAGCTTGCTATCCCCATCAAATATTATCTTGCCTGGTTGGGCAAGCAACGTGGGTATTACGAACGGCCTGAACTTGCGGGACTTGGGATCGTACCTGCCGATATAATTCCCGTTAACCTCGCTCACCCACACCTGTCCGCTGGGATCCACAGCTATCCCCATCATATTGCTACCTGGAGAAATCGGTATCTCTGTAATTTTTTTAGTCGCCGGGTCGAGGTAGCCTATCTTCGAAGTGTTTTTTTCAATAAACCATATCCGCCCCGCCGAATCCTCCGCCAAATCGTACGGCTGGGCATTCGTTGTCGGCAGGATAATCTCGGTAAACTCCTCGGTGGTCGGGTTGAAACGTACAACGCTATTGCCAAGTAACATGACAAACCAGATGTCGCCGTTTTTGGCGACTATTATGCTACCGGGGCTACCGACGCTGAAAACGTTATAGGCTTTTTTGGGGACAGTCCTGTCCTTTGTGTCATATTTCCAGTCGGAATCCGGCAACCCCTCGGTTGAGGGAATGCGGTATTCCTTGAATTCGTTTGTAGCCGGGTCAAGCACAGCCAACGAATTTCCGCTCATCAGCGTACACCATACCCTGTTTTTCGAATCTATCGCCACACCATACGGGGTGGCATAACGCGCCGGAACGGGGTATTGGACAATGCTGATCTTGCCTTTTACTTCTTTCGGCGCAAGAATTGTGACTTTTGGTTTTACAACACCGCTCACATCTTTGGCCGCCGCCACGGTAGACGAAGCACCAACGGCAACAACTGCCAAAATTGATACTGCCCGTGTAGCCGACAGCAAGTAACGCATCACAAAAGAAATGGGGCTACCGCTACCAGGTAAACGTGGGTTCATACATGTGCCTCATCTGCCAGTTGGCATCCTTGTAGCCCTGAACCTCGCCTTCGCCGTAATTCTGTTTTCCCTCGGTATCAATCTTTCCGGCCCTATACTTGCCGACACCAATCTGCAAGGCGCGTTCAGTAGAATAATATTTTGCAACGTTTACTGGCGGGATAGCCTGCCTGGCGCCCATCGCCGGGCTGTGGCAGGAATCGCAACCAAGAACCTTCGCCTGGTGCCCGCTCTTGTATACGCCCAAAAAAAGGACAAAGGCAAATATCAGGGTAGGAATCGCATACATAAAGCTCTTCTTCAGCCCGGATTGCATTGACCTCGCCTTTTCCATAAGGCCTTTAAGGCCGGGAATGCGGCCAAACGGGATTTTATGCATGAACGGAAGCGCCATAAAGAACGCCAGCAATGCAAATGGGATAATCGGCATAATAGGCAAGTACTTCTTCAGGGAGCCGGATAACGACCAGAACCCCTGCCAGAAAAGAAGGAATATCCACTCCGGTCCCGGAATGTTCTCGCCCTCATCAGGCAACGGAACGATATCCGGAGCCTCGAACGGGACAAAATAGGTTTTGGACAGGAGTACCATGAAAGCAAGCAAAATGACCATCGCAAGGGAAAGCACTATTAGGTAGTTTGGCCACCAATGCAGACCGCCCTTATTCTTACCTTTTTTTTCATCCAAGGGATTATTCTCCATAATTACGCCCTCATACTCTCTTGGAAAGTCCAAGCCGCCGCGTCAGCACCAAGTGCAGGTAAACCACGGTGAACAACAAAATAGGGAGCATCACAATATGCACCGCATAATTGCGCCCCAAGGTGAATGACCCCAAGACGAGGTTTTTAAGGCTTCCGCCAACAACCGGCAAAAGGTCAAACCAGTCGGCCCAGATAATCAACTCCCAGTAGCTCCTCCAATCCCACGGCAATATGACGCCGGTAATGAGGAACAAAAGGAAAATAATGCCCAAAGCCAAGCCCGTGTACCAGTTTAACTCGCGGGGGCTTTTGTATGCGCGGCGCGCCATTGTATGAAGGACATGTAGCATGACAAACATGGCGCCAAACGTGGCGCTCCAGCGATGGAGATTTCTCATTATCATCCCGAAACTGGATAACTGGCACATGGCCCTTATGCTCGCATGGGCCAAAGTAGGCTCGGGAACAAAGTACATGACCATGTAAAAGCCGGTCAGGAACTGGATGACCAAACAGCCGATCGTGAGGCCGCTAAAAAAGTGCCAGATGCCAACGCTCTCGTCGAGTTCGTAAGCAACCTGTTTGTGATAGAAGTCCGCTATGCCAAGCCGATAATTAACCCATTCAACAATTTGCTTCATGGCTGTTTACCAGATGCCAGTTCCGTGCCATCGGCATCCAATGGTGCGGCCTTAAATTGCGCTTCGTCCAGGGTGTCCCCCATAAAATCCACCTTCCATTCGTTTTCTTTTTCGTCCAGTATGAAGTTTATCTGACTAGTAGACGTATAGCTATCCGAGAACATTGACGGCGTTTTCACTTCAAGATTAACAGTGGCTATCCATTCCCCCTTTTTATTGGGAGCTTGGGGCAACACGGATTTTACTACTTTTATTGTGTTTTTCGTGGATCCGAAATTTTCAGTCCACTTCCTGAAATTATCTTCCGATATAACCCCGTATTTGGTAGATACCATCTTTTGGGCTTCCTGTAGGGTTAATCTCCCTCCGTCTGCCAGTAGCCTGAAAAACCGCACGGCGACTTCTTGGGGGGGAATATCCGGGAACTTGGCCTTTTTATTTTTTGTGCATCCCGAGGCCACCACTACAATTAGCAGGGCGCAAAGTAAAAGGCGAGTGCCAACTCTCATATTATTCTGATGCCTTTGTAACGTAATGTTTATATGTTATGTAAAAAATAAGGAGGCTGGCTTTTACGCCAGCCTCCCTTATAACCGTGCCAATCAACAGACCAGCATGTTGGGTTACGAGCCTATATTACTGGCTCGCTTCCTTCATGCAAGGTGTTCATCAGCTTGTTCGTACCAACAATCCAACCGTGCTCCTGTGGTGCAAGCATGGTCTCTTGTTTAGATACGTCGTCGTAGTCGCCTACTGCAAGGGAAGCCTTGCCATTTGGCGGGTCTACGAAGAAAGTGCCCCGCATTTCAAGATGCAGAGGGCCGCAGAACTGCTGGCAGTAGTATTCAAACTCGCCAGCCTTGTCAGCTACGAATTCGCCTACGATAGACATACCGCGAGGAGCGAACAACATCGTCCTAGGACCATAATAGCCGGCAGCCGTGAAACCCATGGTAACGTCGGGGTTCTTGGTAAGACCTGCCGCTTTGTCTATGTTGGTCATGATGATGCGAACCTTGGCGCCCTTGGGGACGTGGATGAAGCGGGGAACATAGCCATACGAGAAGGCTTTTACCCTTATTACATAAACGTCGCCTTCTTTGGTAACGCCGGGTTTGCCGTCGTCACGCGGGATCCAGGTCCGTTTGCTGTCCGCAGTGTGGTTAGGCTCGAGCTGGGGGCGGGTGGCTGCACCCACGCCTGGGCGGGACTTATCGTCAAAGCTGACGTGGTAATCGCCGAGGTTGTACCCTTTTTCGAACAACTCTTCGCCCTTACCGGTGTTCCACCTTTGGATGTAGGTGGCGAATATCTGGCGACCCTCATGCGGCTCGCCGTCAACCGGGATAAGCTTTACGGATTTGCCGTAAGTCGGGCTGGTTTCGTCGATGTCCTGTTCCTCGAAGTTAACGGCAAATATTATGCCGGTCGGGGTAAACAAGCCAGTCGAGAACTTGTTCTGGGAGACGTAGTACGAGTCATCCGGAGCTATGGAGTTATGGCCACAGCGGTAATGAATCGGGAATTCGTCAACCAACTGCATCCTCATAAGGTCAACTTTCGAGGTGGAGTCAGACACGAAGCAGGAAATATAGTCATATTTCCCGAGCGAGTCGATCTGGTTGTGCAAAGGACCGGCGCCAACCGGGATAACCTTGTGCACGCGCAACTTGTCCACGTCGATTATCGACAATGTGGCGGAGAGCTTGTCGCAGACAGTAACCATCCTACCAGTCGGGCTGGCATTAGTTCCGTGCGGGTTTTTTCCGACCGGAATTTCTTTGATCAGCTTGAACGGGTCCTGGCTGAACACCATGACCGCTGAATGGTAGTAGTTACCCGAGAACAAGTATTTACCATCTTTGCTGGTATCCGGATAGTCAGGCGCGCTAGGAGCCGGCGGTACATCAAGAACCGTCGTTGCGCCATCCCTAAGGCGGAGTTTCAGCACTTTGCCGGTGAGCTCGCCAGTGGCAAACAGGTATTGGCCATTAGGAGCCATTGCGGCGCTGTGATGGATACCGAAAGGCTTCGGGAGAGCGAAGATTCTCTCTGCCCAGCCGGTCTGGATGTTGACTTCAACTACCGTGTCCGCGCCTTTATCGGAAACATAGAAGTATTTTCCGTCCGGGGTACCGTTGTTGTTACCCGCGTTGGAGCCGGAGAACGGGAAGTTGTGCATGTCGGTGCCGCACTTGATGTGCCTATAGGTCCTCATTGAAGGGATACCTATGACGCCAACCGCGCCGTCTGTGCCGCCTGCATCATAAAGGATCGCGTAGTCGCGCAAAGGAGAGTCGCTATCCCTGTCGGCGATAACGTGCCAATCGCGCTTGTCTTTTTCCGAAAGTATGACTTTCTTAGCTTCTGCGGGCAAGCTGCTGAAGGCCAGCAATGCCGCCGCAAAAACCAATGCAAATATGTTCATTTTCCTCAAGAGTTATCACCCCTTCCAATACTATCTCTCATGTTTATAATAGACCTTGTCCTTCGCATCCTGCGCAAGGCGTTTCAGCAAATAGTGGTTCGCATCGAGAGTCATTATCCTCCTGGCAACGTACTTGCCATCGATGTTCCAGCCATATACCGCAACCAGGTCACCCACCTTCAACTCCGCGAATTTCTTGAACGCACCGCCTTCATGCACGTTCACGTACGCATCACGATGAAGCGTAAATGAGTACTTCTTGGCATTTTGTTCAAATTCCGTCGTTACGGAGAGCTGGCGATCCCCCAAGCTGGTTATCTTACCAACCTGCAAGGTGTCGTGGTCTGTCGAACCGTTGCCCAACTCGGCAGTTGCCGGCTGTGCAAAGAACGCTACTGCCATAAGGCAGAAGGTAAAAATAAAAGCCGCTGACTTAATTTTCATCAAAAATCACCCCCTCAAATTGTTAAATTAAAACCTTTAGTACAACCTACTACATCTAAATCTAGCCGGGCACAAACCCGGCAAAATTTTAGATGCAACACACATACCAACCAAAGCCGATTCTCCCGGCTTTGACATACAACCGCTTTCGCGGCTCACCTCAATGTCTCTCACCCAATCTCAACCGCCTTAAAATTTCTTTCAAGCCCGGCACAACGGAAAGCGGCAATTTTAATTAAGCCGACTCCATCGACTGGGGCATTGTAGCACTTTTATTTTCGTTACCACCAGAAATTTATTTAAATTTTCATGCCCTGAAAAAACATAAATAAACCGGCTGGTAACTTCCAAATTCTCCCTCTTCCTCTAATCACATCTAGTTCAAGTTCTAAATTGATTGGGCGATTATACCCTCCACGCTATCCCACGTCAAGCCACCTGTTGCTAGCATGTTGCGAGCGCATCAATTGTCCTGTGCGGGAGCACATGAGTTGTCCGGTTTAATAAGACGCAAAAGTGGGCGTGTGCGAACGGACGTTCCGGCGGCAATTATGGCGATACGAGGACGGCGGCAGTTATTCAGAGCCAAGCAAAGCGTGGCGAAGAATCTCTTCTAGTCCGGGTGAGATCCTTCGCCGAGGCTCAAGGATGACAAAGGGTGCAGAATGGCAATGGACTGCCGCAACCACGCATTGGTGGGATAGGCTTTTAGCCTGTCGTTCGTTGCGGAGCAACGAAGCGTTGCTCCTGTTACCGCTCTGCGGCTGGCGGCCTGGATAGTTGCCGCCACGGGCGCACTTGGGGTGAGGGGCAACGCTTTCCTATTACCTTTCAAGTGAGCCTCAAAATCCCCTGAATACCTGCCACCCCCGAACTTTTCCAAAACTCAAGTTCCTCATCCATGATTAATGAGGAGGGAAAACATACACAGCAGAATGTTGACAGAGACGCTCAAAGTATCGGTGGCCTTTCGTGAGATTTTTCATGGCGCCAACACAGTTAAATAAAACGTTCTTTTATAACATTAAAGCAAATTGCCCTTTCCCCGAATTAAGGCACATAACGTATAAAATTGCTTCCACGCAGTGGTTGCCTTTACCAAGCCACCTCATCGCTTCCCTGTGCCTCTGTTAGGAGAGCCGGAAGTGAGGATATATCCCTAGTTACAGGGGTTCCCCAAAGGGGGTGACTCTGCGGCCTATCACCCAGTACCTATTTTCCGCTCGGTTCCCGGAAGAACCTCTTATTTGCTGGGGTTGGAATGGCATTGTGCGCCTTATGACAGGGGCATGCTTATTGCACTTAGAACCAGCCCTCATGGCTACTGACCCATTAGGAGAGTTAGAAGGACGCATTTGATTGGGATACTGGAATTTTTTCAGTATCTATTATTGGTTGAAGATATTTTAAGAACGGAAGCGAAAAATGTACAAAGATATTTTGGTACTTTTAGACAATTCGGATTACTCGCTCTGGGCGCTGGATAGGTCTATGGAGCTTGCGCAGCAGTTTGGCTCCACCCTGTTCGGGACGCATGTTTACGCCGCGCGCCTGCATGAAGACAGGTTTATCCAGATGGAGCCGGGGCTTCCGGAGAGGTACCAGGCGCCCGATGAGATGTTGCGCCAAAGGCAGATACATGGCGAGCTGATAGAAAAGGGATTGGGAATAATCTCCAATTCATATCTCGACCTTTTCCAGGATCGTTGCGAAAAAAACGGCGTGCCACACAAGCGAAGGATAATGGAGGGAAAAAACTATTCTGCCCTCGTCAAGGAAGTCCAGGACAACTCTTACGATCTCGTCACTTTGGGGATACGCGGGCAGGGGGAGGTAAAAACCAGCCAGGTTGGGAGCGTTTGCGAACGCGTTACCCGCAGGATAGGCACAGACACCCTGATAGCAAAGAACGGGGCGAAGCTCAAAGGCGGGCATATAGTGGTAGGCATAGACGGGAGCCAACAATCATACGCGGCGATGCAGACCGCCATAAACCTCTCCAAGAGGCTTGATTGCAGGATAACGGCGCTTGCGGTTTTCGACCCGGATTTCCACTACAAGGTATTTAAGAACATCACGAAAGTACTCTCGGAAGAGAACGGAAAGATATTCCGCTTTGCCGAGCAGGAGAAACTGCACGAGGAGATAATCGACTCCGGGCTTGAGAAAATCTACCGCGACAACCTGAACTTGGCAAAGGACATGGCGACCCGCGAGGGGATTACCGAAGGGCACGGCCTTACCACCGAAGTCCTGTCCGGCAAACCTTTTGACGCAATGTTGTCGTGGCTTTCCGGCAAGGATATTTCGCTTCTCATGTTGGGCAAAGTGGGTGTGCATTGCGATGAGGGGCTTGATATCGGCTCCAACTCGGAATTCCTTTTCAGGAACGCCCCGTGCAATGTCCTGCTTTGTAGCAGGAAGGCAAAGCCGGAACCGGCGAGCGAGGAGAAACGCCCGGAAATAATCTGGACGGCCGAGGCGCTTGAGATGCTGAACCGGATTCCCGGATTTGTGCGGAACATGGTGCGGGGACACATGGAAGCCAACGCCCACAAGGAAGGACTAAAGGCTGTAACCCTCGAAATGATGATTGAAGCCAGAAAAAAAATGGGAATGTAGCATGAGCTTCATCCCCTTCGTCATTTCCTGGAACATCACTTCACGCTGTAATCTCGCCTGCGAACATTGCTATATAGATGCGGGCATGCGCAATGATGGCCTTCCGGGGGAACTCACCACCGCCCAAATATTCGAAACCCTGTCGGAAATAGCCAAGCTCAACCCTGGGGCGGTGCTTATCTTTACCGGGGGAGAACCGCTTTCCCGGCGTGATATTTTCGAAATATGCGCCAAGGCGGCGAGCCTCGGTTTTGTAGTGGTATTGGGGACTAACGGCACACTTTTGAGCCAGGAAACCTGCAAGAAGCTTAAGGAGTGCGGCGTTTCCGGCGTTGGCGTGAGCATAGACTCCCTTGATGAAAAATACCACGACAACTTCAGGGGAAGAACCGGCTCGCTGAATGACTCCATAGCGGGACTTAAGGCGGCGCACGAAGCGGGGATGGAGATACAGGTACAAACTACGCCGACAATCGAAAACATCCACGAACTGCCTTCCATAGCCGCTTGGGCGCACCAAATAGGGGCGATGGCGTTTAACCTTTTCTTCCTGGTATGCACCGGCAGGGGACAGAAAATGACCGACATAACCCCCGAAGCGTACGAGGAGACGCTTATCTGGGCATCCTCGGCCAAAGACGATTACCCCGGCATGATGATACGCCCAAAATGCGCTCCGCATTTCAAGCGCGTACTGCACCAGGAGAATCCCGAGCACCCGTTGCTGTCCACATATATCGCCGCATGCAGGGCCGGAACGCAATACTGCCGTATTGACCCGGCGGGGATAGTTACACCATGCCCGTATATGGATATTCCGGCGGGGAAACTTTCGTCGTCAAGCTTCACGGAAATATGGAACAACTCGCCGCTATTCGCCAAGTACAGGAACCCGGTCTACGAGGGCAAGTGCGGGATGTGCAAATACCGGCTTCTGTGCGGGGGTTGCCGTGCGCGTGCGTTCGCCACGTCCGGCAACGACATGGGGGAAGATATCTGGTGCATGTACGACCCGAAGGAACAGGAAGAGGCGATAACCAGCATTGATACCATGGCCAAATTCGGCGCGGGAGCTGAGGGCGTGCTACGCTGGTCTGAGGATGCGGAAGCCTTTATACAAAAGATACCGTTTTTCGCCCGCCCCATAGTGCGGCTGGGAGTGGAAAAATACGCAAGGGAGAACGGAGTTGTGGAAATAACGTCCGAAACCATGAAAGCCGCCGCCCCGGCAGGCAGGTTCGGCAGGCCCCGCATAGCCGAAAAGGAGAAGGAGCCGGAAGAAATACCGTGGGATGACGATGCCAAACAAAGGCCGCTCAACGCCCCCGATTTTGTCCGCCCCGGAATTTACAAGCTGATGCAAAAAAGGGCGAAGGAAAGGGGCAAAAAAAGGATAGATACGGCGTTCCTTAGCGAGATAAGGGACGAGTCTATGATGCTTGTTACAAAGCGGATGCAAAAGTTCGGCCTTGAAAACCTGGATATGAAATCGTGGGAAACAGCCAAGGAGAAGTTCAGCAAAAATCCGGGGAAAATCGGCACAATCAACGGTATTGTAGATTTCCTCAACAGTCGCGAAGGCAAGAACGAAGGCATAATCAAAAAGTTCAAGTCCTATTTCACGGACGACTCCACATCCATGGGGTGGACTGAAGAGGCAAGGAGCCGGTTGCAAGCCGCGCCAGCCCCGTTCAGGGAGATGGCAAAAGGCGCGATTGAAAAATATTCCAGGGAAAATGGCTACAAGATGATTACCGAGGCCGCCGTAGAGGAAGCGATGGCCTCTATGCCATTTTCAAAATTCATGAAAAAACCATAGGGCGCACGTTAGGTTCGGCGGACAACATATGAAAAAAATATTTGCCTGTTGCCTGCTGGCATACGCGCTTTACGGCTCCGCATACGCCCAGGATGCAAAAGCAAAGGCTGGCGCTGACCTTGTATCGCAACTTAAAAAACTCGTTAAGTGCGAATCGCACCCAGGAAACGGGGGCCGCGATTGTAGCCTGAAGTTTCGTGGGCTGGAGATGGAGTTCGTGGACGTGAACTCCCCAAAGGGAGGCGCGATATCCGTAAATGATGTGGGCAAAGACCAGAAGCTCACATACATTGGGAGCAGGTGCATCCTGATTGAATTTATGGATGGAGACCTGAAAAATGACGGCGGCGCACCAATGGGCATGGGCATTGGGGTAATTTTTCGCGACGACAGCGCCATGGTTTTCGATTACAAGGGTTCCGACGCCCGCAAAAAATGCGAATGAGGCGGATAGCCTCCACCCTCCGCCGCAACACCATTAAATCCGGATAGTTGTGGGTTCGCTTGCCGTATACGCCGGTTGGCAAACAACAGACCGCCTTCCACATATTTTCCCGGTGGTGTTTTTCCGGTGGAGGTGGTTCACCCGCCACGCATATAGTGGTATCATGATCTGGTAGGCAGGGCTTTTGAGTGGCGTAAAGAGCGTAGTTTTAATTGGACAGTGGCGCAAGCTTTGGCGCCATGTAGATTTTTAGAAAGGTATTTTTCCATGAAGAAAAAACTGTTTATTTTGCTAATGGTCGTGGGGGCGCTGTGCTTTGCTTTCACAGGGGTCATCCTGTTGCCGAATCCGCTTGGGAATTACATTATCGGCGAGGCTAAGGCCAACGGGCTAATCCAGTATAAGCCGCTGGAGGCCTACGACATGGCAAAGGCCACCTGCACCCAGTGCCACACCGACGAACGGATTAAAAAATACTGCGAGAGATGCGGGCCGCCATTCATAGCTGTGGTGCCGCACATGCAGATATTCATCGAGAACTATAAGGTGTCGAAGCCCGGCCTTAAGGTGAAAAACATAACGGAGCACCAGGCCGTAGCCATAGTGCAGGTGTGGAACGGGATAATCGGCAACTGGGAGAAGGACTTCAGGAAAGAAGACATGATGAAACTCATAGGCCCATACAAGAGGCTACAAGCCCTGTATGCCACACCGGTGGAAAAAAGGCCGATAGAGTCCGCACTGATGGATAGGGACGACCTAAAGGTCGGGTATATGGCGGATATGGACAAGACCATGAAAAACCCGGAGAAAGCGGCTGAGAAGGTAACTCGCGACCTGGCTGACCATGGCGACAATGTTGACCGTAGCGACACCCATGCTGACCATAGCGACCACGCTACGCACGCC
>JAHFEI010000117.1 GCA_023248615.1 Nitrospinales bacterium
TCCTGCCTATTCCCAACTTCTCCGAAGTTGGGAACCGCCACGACTTCATGAGGGCAAAATGTTGTGCAGGGAGACGGAAATAATGCTGGTTTTATAGTCCAACTTCGGAATCGAGGATAAATGACCTTTACACTTTTTGGAGCTTGTATCAAAATCACTTCCTGCCGACGTTCAAGCTGATCGAAAAGGTAAAGGTGAATTCCAAATACAAAAAGAAATACGAAAAAGCCGAAACTCCGTACAATCGGCTTATGGCCTCGGATGTTCCAACTTCGCAATCCAAAGAAGCCCTTGGATGTCTCCATTCGTCCTTAAATCCGTTCGAGCTAAAGAAAACCCTTGAGAAAAAACTCAGGAGAATCTTTAATGTTCTACGGTTACCTGAGTTATGAGGCAATGACTAGAAGAATTTAGCCTCCTTGGGTTACATTCTGCCATGAGGCAACGGGGAAGTCCGCGCCAAACTCATCGTGAGCCGCAGGTATTGGGTTGTTACAAGCGCAAAAGTGGTTTAAGATTCGGCGGTATGTTCCACCTGAAAGCAAAAAAACTCCACCCCGATGCACGCCTGCCCGTTTCGGCACACCATGGCGACTTGGGGTGCGACCTGTTCAGCCTAGAGGCGGAGCTAATCCCTTCCGGCGGGCAGGCGCTTGTGCGCACCGGCATAGCGCTACGTTTCCCGGATGGCTGGGGCGGCATAGTGAAAGACCGCTCATCCATGGCGGTGGCGCGCATTTATACGGCGGGCGGCGTAATAGACGCAGGCTACCGGGGAGAAGTGAAGATAATACTGCGCAACGAATCCGGCAAGGATTACAAAATCAAAGGGGGCGACAAAATAGCCCAGATTGTCCCGCTAAAAGCCGAGCAGTGGGTTGTGGACGAAGTGGAGGAATTGGACGAGACTTCGCGTTCCTCCGGCGGGTTTGGTAGCACCGGGAAATAATAGCGTTTGCATCCCGTCACTTAGCGAACTCAAACCGGCCCGGAATATTCGCGTGGCATTTTTTGCACGCTCCCAACAGTTTCCCGTCATCTATAAAATAGTAGTCCGCCCTACCCCGCGCATGGGCAACATGGCAAACCATGCACGGCGCCTTTACCTTTGGCTGGTGGGCCGTTATGCCGTGAAAGCGATTTGGCTTGCGAGGGAGTTCCTTGTGGCACAGCTCACAGCTCGCGTCCGGCATAAACGCGGCATCCAGTTTTTTCGGCTCCTCAAATTTCCTGAAAAAGTAACTGAAAGTGTTTGTCATCTCCTCCAACGCGACCTTAAGCCTGGCTTCGGCGGAATGGCCGGAGTGGCAGGCGGTACAACCAAACTCTTTCAGCTTATTCCGGTGGAGGCCAGCAAGGTTTACAGGCGGGTCTTGCATAAACAAACGGTTTTTTTCGGCATGAAGCGGAGTTCCACCATCCAGATGGCAAGAGACACAAAAGCCCGGCCTGCCCTTTAGCGCCTCGGAGCCGCCGTAAAGTGCGATAGCGAATACGACAGGCACTACGCAAGCGATAACCGTTTTCTTCAGCATTTCTGGCGTGATTCTACTGCTTATTTGCAGGTTTGGGCAGGGATAAAAAAAAGGGCATGGGGTTTTGCCCCATACCCTGTCGAACCTTTTAAATACTAGGCTGAAGTCGGATTATTGGAGACCGCCCGCGCCAGAATCCCAAGTAAAGGTTCTGCCAGTGCCGCCAGAGTTGATGGCAGTAGCCGTGAACGTAGTGCTAGCATTGGTAAACGTGAACGTGTTGTTATTCGTTGCCTTAAAGCCGGGCAAGGTAGCCTGGGCGGTTGTAAAAGATGCGATGGTGGCCGGGTAGACGTTGTTAGTGGCAAAGTACGATTCTGCCGCCAACGCTATGTTGCGGATATCGGCTTCCGCCGCGCTGTCGTTCGCCTGCTTCTTGTAGCTTGCGAATTGCGGGATTGCGATGGCCACCAAGATACCGATGATCGCGACGACGACCAACAGTTCTATCAGGGTAAAGCCTTTATCCCCTTTAAGAGCCTTCTGAATTGCCTTTATCATATCGTTTCTCCTCAAAAAAATTATAGGTTTAAGTTGCCTTTTATCGATACACCAAATCATAGGAGCAAGTTTAATGCCGCCAACTAAACCAGAGCGGCAAACCAGCCATAAGGCTCTATATAACTGTTATTACTGTGCATATTTTTGATAAAATGCATCACCTGCTCTATAAAAATCTTTCGGGTTCGGGGACTACCGTACAAAAAAACTGTCCAGTGTACCAAAATTTGTCATCTCTGGAAGTACGCAGTTAGTCATCTCAGAGCCAAGCGAAGCGCGGCGAGGAATCTCCCTTGGCTTGGGTGAGATACTTCACGGAGTTTACGCTGAGCAAAGCGAATGTGTTCAGCATGACGAAAGACACAGGGGGAATAGGCGTATTTAAAAACCAACGCAACGTGAGCGCTTATGGCGGCCAGTAAAAATGTTAGACTTACAGCCTGTTTTCGAAAGGAGATTTTTTGTCAAAAGAGATTGAGCTGACGCTGTACTCCAAACCGAATTGCCCACTCTGCGATGAGATGGTAGCCGCCCTACCCCGCGCATGGGCAACATGGCAAACCATGCACGGCGCCTTTACCTTTGGCTGGTGGGCCGTTATGCCGTGAAAGCGATTTGGCTTGCGAAGGAGTTCCCCCATCCAGATGGCAAGAGACACAAAAGCCCGGCCTGCCCTTTAGCGCCTCGGAGCCGCCGTAAAGTGCGATAGCGAATACGACAGGCACTACGCAAGCGATAACCGTTTTCTTCAGCATTTCTGGCGTGATTCTACTGCTTATTTGCAGGTTTGGGCAGGGATAAAAAAAAGGGCATGGGGTTTTGCCCCATACCCTGTCGAACCTTTTAAATACTAGGCTGAAGTCGGATTATTGGAGACCGCCCGCGCCAGAATCCCAAGTAAAGGTTCTGCCAGTGCCGCCAGAGTTGATGGCAGTAGCCGTGAACGTAGTGCTAGCATTGGTAAACGTGAACGTGTTGTTATTCGTTGCCTTAAAGCCGGGCAAGGTAGCCTGGGCGGTTGTAAAAGATGCGATGGTGGCCGGGTAGACGTTGTTAGTGGCAAAGTACGATTCTGCCGCCAACGCTATGTTGCGGATATCGGCTTCCGCCGCGCTGTCGTTCGCCTGCTTCTTGTAGCTTGCGAATTGCGGGATTGCGATGGCCACCAAGATACCGATGATCGCGACGACGACCAACAGTTCTATCAGGGTAAAGCCTTTATCCCCTTTAAGAGCCTTCTGAATTGCTTTTATCATATCGTTTCTCCTCAAAAAAATTATAGGTTTAAGTTGCCTTTTATCGATACACCAAATCATAGGAGCAAGTTTAATACCGCCAACTAAACCAGAACGGCAAACCAGCCATAAGGCTCTATATAACTGTTATTATTGCGCATATTTTTGATAAAATGCATCACCTGCTCTATAAAAATATTTCGGGATCGGGGACTGCCGTACAAAAAAACTGTCCAATGTACCAAAATTTGTCATCTCTGGAAGTGCGCAGTTAGTCATCTCAGAGCCAAGCGAAGCGCGGCGAAGAATCTCCCTTGGCTTGGGTGAGATACTTCACGGAGTTTACGCTGAGCAAAGCGAATGTGTTCAGCATGACGAAAGACACAGGGGGAATAGGGGTATTTAAAAACCAACGCAACGTGAGTGCTTATGGCGGCCAGTAAAAATGTTAGACTTACAGCCTGTTTTCGAAAGGAGATTTTTTGCCAAAAGAGATTGAGCTGACGCTGTACTCCAAACCGGATTGCCCACTCTGCGATGAGATGGTGGAAGTTATGCTGGAAGTTGGCAAAAAAATCCCCATCCATGTTCAGCATGTGGATATTACGTCGGATGCCGGATTGCAAGAGCGGTACGGCCTGGATATCCCCGTGTTAATGTGCGGCAACGAATGCCTGGCAAAGCACCGGGCGCACGAAAAAACCATTTACGCGAAGATCGCGAAGATAAGGAATGTTATGGAATCCGGCTGTAGGGCGGAAGGATGAGAAGGCTTTGGCTGGGCTTGGCCGCCATGTTTATCGCGGCGACATTTTGTGCCGGCAACGCGGCGTGGGGAGCCGAGACCAGGTTCACCGGCCAAGACCTGATATTGCGCGGGCTAAACGCCTCCTACCGGCTACGGTTCTCCGAAGCGCGCGAAATATTCTCCAGGCTGGCTAGCGAATACCCCTCCTCCCCTGCCGGAGTTTTTTACACTGCGGCTATAGATTCCGGCATGGCGGAATCCGACATGCGATGGCGGATGGTGGCAAGGCTGTATGCCGATACCGAGCCACCGAGGAGAACAGTGCGAAAAGCCGACGAGATAGCTAAAAACCTGAATGGCACGATAGCGCGGTGCAGGGCTATGTTGCAAAGAAACCCGAATGACTTTGAGGCTCTCTTCTACATGGCCGGGTCGTACGCTTTTTTGGCCCGCGTAGAAATGCACGGATACAACCTGTTTTCGGCGATGTCTTACGGCAAAAAAAGCGCCGGTTATTTCGACAAGCTTTTGGAACGGTATCCAGACAACGGAGATGCTATGATCGGGCCTGGAATTTACAAATACTACGTTGGGAAGCTTCCCAAGCCTATGCAATGGCTGGTCTGGATGCTGGGGCTTTCCGGTACCAAGGAGGAAGGGATGCGGCTGGTGGTTCGGGCGCATGAAACGGCGGCGCTCTCTAAAATAGAGGCGGCGGATTTCATAGCCAGGAGCTATTACCTGCACGACAAGGACTACCCAAAAGCGTTGCAGTGGGCCGACACGCTGGAACGGGAGGCTCCGGATGCGCCGCTGGCGGACTTCACGCGCCTTTTTGCCTACCACAATACCAAGAGCCTGGATAACGAGGAAGCGACGCTAATAAAACTGATGGAGAAGCTCCAAACAATCGACCCGGAAACACGGCGGGACTGGGAACCGTTGATGCTCTTCGCGTTGGGAACGGTGAGTTACAAGAAGTTAAAAATCGGCGATGCGCGGAGCTATTTTACAAATGCGCTGGCTGTGGCAAAAATCGACCCATGGCTGGCTGGCGAGGTCTCCAACCACCTTAAGCGGGCAGATTACGCCGCAAGACAGATGAAACCAGCGGTAAAGAAATGAAACTTCTTGTGGTAAAACTTAGTTCGCTGGGGGATGTGGTACACACGTTTGCGTTCGTAAACCATCTCAAGAAGGAAAGGCCGGACATATCGGTGGATTGGGTGGTGAACGACATGTACGCCGGGCTGGTGAAATGCAACAGCGGAGTGGGCCGGGTGTGGCATTTTAAGAGGGGAACGTGGGGCAAACAATGGAATTCCCCTTCAACATTTTCGGAAATCACCTCCCTGCTTTCGTGGATACGCAAGGAAAAGTACGATGTCTGCCTGGACATGCAGGGGCTTTTGCGTAGCGGGCTGTTAACGTTTTTCTCCGGCGCGGGGAAAAAAGCAGGGTTTGCCAACGCACGCGAAGGGAGCAAATACTTATACGATACGCGCATAGATGCCGGGGAAAAGCCGCATGCGGCGGATATCCTTTTGCGCTCGCTGGAAATTTTCAACGTAACGCCGCCCGAAAAGCCGGACTTCCGCTTCACCATACCGGAGAAGGCCGAAAGCTCCGTAAAGAAACTGATGGCCGAGCTTGGAATAAGCGGCCCTTACATGGTGTTCCATACGGGGGCGCGATGGGATACCAAGATGTGGTCGGTAAGCCACTGGAGCGTACTGGCAAAGGCTGTGGCAAATAAAAGTAAAATGCCGCTGGTATTTACCGGCTCCGCCGCAGATGCCGCCGTGATAAATGCAATCATCGCGGGGCAAGGGCGCATGTTCAACCTGGCTGGCG
This sequence comes from Nitrospinales bacterium, assembly GCA_023248615.1. Taxonomy (GTDB): domain Bacteria; phylum Nitrospinota_A; class UBA7883; order JACRGQ01; family JACRGQ01; genus JAHFEI01. The sequence goes on from JAHFEI010000117.1 coordinate 5,874, forward strand.
GGCTGGGACTTGTGGAATCTGCCGCGCTCTTAAAAAACTGCGCGTTGATGGTCACGGTAGATTCCGGCCCCATGCATATCGCCGCGGCGTTCGACAGGCCGATTGTCGCAATCTTCGGCCCCACCTCCCCCGCAAAAACCGGCCCGGTTACGCAAGGCCCCGCAGACATCATCCAGCAAGGGCATATCGGCTGTGTGCCGTGCTTCGACAGGAAATGCAAACGGAATTACGAGTGCATGGAAAAGATATCTCCCGATATGGTCGAATTCCGCGTGATGCGGATACTCAGCCACCTGGGTTTGTAGGAGCGCCGGAACTGAAAATATCCCCTTGGCGCGGGAACCACCCAAAGGTGGTAGGAGCGCCGGAACTGAAAATGTCCCCTTGGCGCGGGAACCACCCAAAGGTGGTAGGAGCGCCGGAACGGTAGCGTAAGCATTCTGCTTGCGCTTGTTGCGCAAGCAACAATATCTTGCCCCATGCAGAGACACTCCGCCATATGCGATGGCAGTCCTGCATTGGTGGGATAGGCTTTTAGCCTGTCGTTCGTTGCGAAGCAACGAAGCGTTGCTCCTGTTGCTCCTGCGGAGCTGGCGGCCTGGGTAGCCACCGTCCCGTGCGCAAATTGGCGCAAGGGGAATCCGGATACTGGATTCCCGCGTGCGCGGGAATGACAGTTTTTGCGTAGCCATGAAAAATTAAAATGCCCTAGCCGATTATCTTTTCCAGCAGTCCCACGTACCTTGCGTCGATGCCGTTCCCCTTCATCCAGTTTATCCTGTTTTGTATGCGCGACTTGAAGAGCAGGTTGTATGCCGCCCTGTCTTTTTCGGCGACGCTGAACTTTTTGTC
>JAHFEI010000118.1:0-1565 GCA_023248615.1 Nitrospinales bacterium
GCACGCGCCGCCGTGGTGGCGGATTTCCATGAGCGGCAGGTACGCGATGTGGTATCCGGCCTTTCTGGCCTTTGCGCAAAGGTCTACGTCTTCCACATACATTAAATACTCATCGCCCAGTCCGCCCACTTTCTTTAACGCCTCTTTCCGCGCCAGCATGAACGACCCGGAAACGGCGTCCACATCCATCGGCTCGTTTTCCGGTCGGTTGCCGTAAAAGTATTTTGCCATCCGCACGTTCCCCGGAAATAGCGCGGCAATGCCGCTGGCTTTGAAGAACGCGGTAAGCGGGTCGGGGTATCCGCGCCGGCACTGCCTCATAAAACTCCCATCAGCGTTTCGCACCGTACATCCGCAAATGCCGATGTCCGGATTTTCCCTCATGTGGGCGACAAGTTTCTCCAGTCCAGTCCCGATGAACTCCATGTCCGGGTTGAGCATCAGCACAAATTCCCCGGCGGCATGGGGCAAGGCGGTATTATTGCCTCCGGCAAAGCCGAGGTTGTACGGGTTCTCCAATACCGTCACGGCGGGGAACTCCCGCTCCAGCATATCCACAGAGCCGTCCGATGAGTGGTTATCGGAGACGATAATTTCCAGTCCGTCCGCATTTTCGTATTTATAAAGGCTCTGGAGGCAATTCCTCAGCGCGTCCTTGCCGTTCCAGTTGACGATTATGACGGAGAGGGCGGGTGTCTTATTCATTTGCGCTGTATTTTATCATCTTGGCGCAGGTCGCCGCCCAAAAGAGCGCGGTTACGGCAAGCGTGGCGGCATGGAAAGGGAAATTGCCGAGCGCGTTTATGGCCAGTATCCAAAATCCGCCCGCCCCACCGATTATAGCCGCATCTTGCGCGTATCCGGTTTTCCCCGGTGTGCCGACCATGTATCGTGCTTGCGAGAAGAGCCAGACCGCGAGGATGGACAAAAGCGGGGTGGTGGCAAGCAGACCCCCCTCCGCCAGCATCTGGATGTAATCATTGTGCGCCTGGTTTGCCGCACGGCTCGGCATCCTTAGCGGTGGGTTCTCAAACCACACCGCTCGCCGGTATTCCACAAAGTGCCGGTAGAAGAATCCAGGCCCCTTTCCGGCCAGCGGAGCCTCCTTGAACATCATGTACGCTACAAGGTTCTGGGTTTTGCGTTCGTCAATCGACTCCTTTTTGATGATGCGGGATACCTCGTCCTCCCTTGCGTACTGCCCCACCGCCGCCAGCGCCAACAGAGCTACCGCCGCCCATGCCGCCAGAAGGCGCCGTTTGTCCCAGCCGTGTGTCGTGCGCGTGGAAAGATAAACCAGCAACGCCGGTATGGCGACGGACAGGCCAGCCATAGCGGCAAGGTTTTTCGTCAGCGCTACCGGGATAAGGATAAGGGCCATCGCTCCGCCTAATATTGCCGCACGCGCCGGGCTGGGCGTTGTGATGGACCTGTGGAGCAGGTAGGGGACGAACGAGGCGAGAAACGGAGCGAGGATATTTGGGTTATCCAAAAAACCGGCGACAAGGTATTTGCGGTAAATGGAATGGAACTTTGGATCGAGGCTTGTGAAAAACGGGTCGTAC
>JAHFEI010000118.1:1575-6668 GCA_023248615.1 Nitrospinales bacterium
GTATTGCATTATTCCCATAACGGCGTTAACGATGGCGGTGGCGAGAAAAAACGTTATCCACTTCCCGGCATTACCGGGGGTTGTCGAAAGGTAAAATGCGGTGAACAACACCCCGCCGATGCAAAAATTAACTAGGGTTATGGCGCCGGACTGCGTGCCACCGTTCACGAAAAGCGATACGGCGAACATGGCGCAGGATGCGGCGAAAAGCCACATCGCGGATAGGGTGGCGGTATCGTTTTTCATCTCTTCCGCCAGACGCATCCCGTCTTCGCATAACAGGCGGTATATCCACAAAAGCGTAATTCCGGCGCAGGCGGCTTGCACCACGGTTTCGCGGAAGGAGCGGAAGGGGTCTTCCGCGTAGGGGACGTACAAGACAGATACCGCCACGATGATGAGCGCCAGAAAACCGGTTTGCAACCGCTGGGAGTTCATTTTCCCTCCAAGTACGCCGTAAGGAAAGAAAATCCCGCCCCGGCCAGTCCTGCGGCTATCTGCTCTTTCTCGGGAGGCGTTTTGTGCCGGTAAATCTCCCTCAGCGCGTTTCCGTCATTGTCCACAGTAGCGGATGTCCATCGCTCCGGGGAGATGTCGGCAAAAAAGGATTCCAGGAATTGTGATACGGTTGTTTTCGAAAAACCGGGTGAGAAACCGGTTACGCTGTTGAATGCCATTATTATCGGTATGCCCAGGTTTCCACTGCCGAAAAAATCGCGCGCCGCTTCCGCCTGGTGTTGCCGTATGTCCGCCCAGTTGTTCGCGTCGGCTCCGTTTTGCCCTAAGAAAAAGGCAATGTTGTAATGTGCTAACGCGTCATTTGTCATCCCCTCCATGGCGAAGTTTTGTCCCATCGCCAGGTGGATGGCTGTGTCGGACCTTATATCCAGGGCGGCGTAGAGGTGCTTGCGGGCCCTGATAAGTTTATCCATGTTTGGTTTTCCACCCGTCGCCGTGAGCGAGCTTTCTTGTAGTGCTAGTGCGGCGTTGTATCGAAGCAGGTATTCCCCGCCGTTTTTGCGCACTCCGTTTTCCAGAGTCTCTTCCGCTACCGTGTCGGACGCGGAGTAAAGGTTCCTCCCGATTTTCAGGTTTATTTGCGCCGATTCCCGCCACGCCAAAAAAGAGGTGAAGGAAAGGAATGTAAGCGCAAGCGTAGCCCCAATCAAGTATCTTCCCATTGTCCCTATATGGTTCGGCAAGTGACTAGTTTATCTTAATTGGCAGGATGTGTGATGCTTGCTTTTTATTTCCCGATATTGGCTCGTATGGCACTTTGCTCAACCCGAATAGGCTGTAGGCATCGCTACCAGGCAAAATATTCCCCACCCCCGGCAAAAGGCCACCCCAAAAGTGGGCGGTGTCAGGCGGTTGACGTGCTGTTTGGCCGCTTCTTACCCCGATATCCGTGGTGGTATTTAAAAACTAAAGTTTACAGCACAAAGCTCCGATTAGGTAAGTATCTATAAATCAATGTGATTTGGGCGTATTGGATGTCTATTTTTGCTAATGCTTTTCCCGTAAAAGTCCGATAAAACTCCCATGGCTCGAATATTGCTCTATTCTGAACTGGGAAACTATGTATATGCGTAAAGTTGCACTATTTTTGGTTATAGGGATAGCCGCTACTGTGGCTTTGGGCTGGCTTGGCTATGCTTCGGGGGCGGTGTCGGCTCCAGCGGCTGTGCCAAAGAGCAGAGTACTCACCGCAGAGTTGAAGACGGAGGCGGAAGTCTCTGTCATGACGTTTACGCTTAAGTCTCCCACAAAGTACCGGATAGAGCCGCTGACCGCAAAGAGCACGTACTTGTTGGTATTTCCCGATTCCGACCACAACCCCGCGCTGGCATACAAAGAGTTTGGGGATGCCCGCGTAAGAAAGGTGGATTTTTACCAGCGCAAAGTAAAGGATGCTGTGGCGGAAATAGTTTTGAAAGATATAAAAACTTCCATCTACCACTCGCTATCGGACGATGGGCTAACGCTTACGCTGAGGTTTAAGGGGCGCACCGCTCTTTTGCCGCTTACAGTAGACCCGACCTCGCCCGAGGAGCAGAGCGCAAAAGCCAAGCGCGACGAGGAGATGGCCCAAAAGTCCCTTAGCCTGTATTCCTATTCCGGCAGGCAGGAATTCAAGGAAGCTATGGATGATTACAGGAAATCGGATTTTAAATCCGCCAACACCAAACTTAAGGAGTTCATAGATAGATATCCCAAGAGCGTGTACCTTGAAAAAGCCTATTTTGTGCGGGCCGAGGCGCTTTATTCCATGACGGCAAAGGAAAAGAAATATGCCGGACGTGCGATGGATGCGTACCAGGAGGTCATATCCAAATATCCCGAGGCCGAAGCGACCGCAAGGGCGCACATACGCCTGGCAGACCTGTATTCCAGCCAGGAGATGGACGTGGAAGCGCTTGCGATTTACGAGAATGTTATGAAGGCGCGTCCCGGTAGCAAGTATGCGCTTCATGGCATGTTGGGTCGAGCCAGGATATACCTTAGCCGCAAGCTGTACTATGAAGCGTACAACGAGCTGGAAAAAATACTGCTTTTGTACCCCGACTCGAAAGAGGTGCGTGAGGCGCGTTTCCAGATTGCCCAAGCCTATTACCTTCGTGCCAAGTACGAGGATGCTTTAAAGGTGTTTGAAGCGTCGGATAAAAAATGGCCAAGCTATTTGAAGACGGACAGGATGGCGCTGTACAGCTTTGCGGATACGAACTTCAGGCTGAAAAAATATGATCGCGCCAATGAGCTTTTTCTTGAATTGCTGAACCTGTTCCCAGGTAGCGCGGAAGGGAAGGAAGCGATAAACCGCCTTGCCGACATCTACATCGAACACGGAGATATCCGTGCCGCCGTGAAATTGCTCGGAATGCAGGCGCGCAGTGCACCGGAAGAACCGGCTGGCCTTGCATCGCGCCTGCGGCTGGCTGCGCTGGGGCAGTATCCGGATAAAGTGGTAACTGCGGCGGACTCCATAATCGTATCGTACAACGATTATTTGGACCCGATGCGCACTTACAACAACATCATCAGAAAACATCCCACCACGATGCAGGCCCGTGAGGCGCTGTACCAAAAAGCCAAAATGTACTACCGCCAGAGCAGGCATATAGAATCCGTTGTAACCCTGAAGGCGTTGATGAAGCGGTTCCCGGAGCTGGCGACATCCCCGCAGGTGCTAGACCTGATACGGATTAACCTTTTTGCGCTGGTGCGCGATTTCAACGGGCAGAAGGGACATTTCGCCGTGCTGTACACATACCTAGACCACTTCGACCCGTTTTTCGTTGGGGTGAGGGATCCGGAAGTGCTGATGAACGTAGGGGATGCGTACTACGAGATGGGGCTGTTCAGCAGGTCGCTGGAAAAGTATGTGGAGGCGGGCAAGCTGGAAAACAGCGCGCCGTTTAAGGATCGGATAACCTATGGCGAGGGAAGGGCGTACGCCGCCTTGCAAAAGCATGATGAAGCCGTGGCGCGGCTGGGGCATTTTGTGTCGGGAGCTATGGCCAAATCCACGTACGCGACTGATGCGATGCATATACTGGCTGGTATGCAGGAGGACAAGAAAGATTTTCCCGCAGCAATCGTGGCCTACGAACGGGCAACGGCGCTGGAGAAGGATGGGCCGATGGCCACCTTCGCCGCATACCGTGCGGGACTTTTGCATAAGAAAAACGGCGAGTACCGCAAGGCGATACAATCGTTCGAGGCGGCTATAGCCAAGTTTAAGCCTGTGCCTCCGCTCGATGATTATTATTACGCCGACAGCCACTTCCAGATGATGGAGTGCGCATATCGTGCAGGCATGTATAAGGACGCGATACTGTTTTCCGAAAGGGCGCAGAAATTGTACCCGGAGGCAGTGCAATCGCGCTGGGCGCGGTTTGTAAAAAGCGACAGCGAGGTAAAATTGAGCGAAGATGAGAAATCGGTGGCATCGCTTAGGGCACTGGACAAAGAAGATACCACCTCCATTTACGGCAGGGTGGCCATGGCCTCCGTCGGCAACATTGAGTGGAAAGAAAAGAACAGGAACCTCTTCCCCTACTGAACCACTTCCTCTGCTTGTCGCGCCTATCCCTCTAACAAAACCTGCCAAGATTGCGAGGCGCCCTAATGGGTGGAGAAATATTTCGCTAAAACAGCCTTGGCATGGCCCGGATATTTTCCTCTATCTTTGATGTAGTCCTGCAAATCCACCTTCATGATCCTGCGCCAGCAGATCGTCCCCCACCATGAGCCGTTCTCCCAGCAGGAATTGTTCTTCCACTCCGCCTTTTGCCGCAACGGATGTATAGGGAGCCAGAATTTTCTTCTTGCTGTAAATGACGCCGCTCTTGATTATCCAGAGTTTCACGTCCTCTAGTTCCACCTCAATAGGCAAAAGGCCCATCTCGTTTTTAGCGCCTTTGTTTCCTGTTACCACCACCTTGGTGCCGGTAGGCAGTTGGAAGCATTCCTCCGAACTTTGTAACTCTTGAAGTTGCTTCAGGTCTTGTTTGGCGAGAAGTTCCTGGGTAAGCGTCGCATTGTGGGATGTCTTGCAGGAAAAAAGGCCGCCCATGAGATAGCCGGTTTTCCCGGTTTTGTCCGTCTCCGCCGTACCCGTACCTGCAAGGCAAAAAAAGAAAACAAAAACGATAGGGCCAACCGATACCGCAATTCGTTTCAATCCCATGCCGCTATTTCACCAGTTTTACTTCCACCAACGGTACCGTTTGTACCACGCCGTCCGGCGCGATGATGTAGACGATTTGTTTTTCTTCGTCCACCTGTTGTATCGGGTACTCCTTCCCGTTGTAGATTACGCGGCCTTTGCTTTTGATGGAGCTTATCTTTTCATCGTCGCTCATGCAACCGGACAGGGCTGATAAAAGAAAGGCGGCCAGCAGGAGGGTGGGGAGCCAACGCGCCCACCGAAATTTATTTTTTAGAGGCTTTTGGAAAGCAGGTTTTTGTTGCATGCCCCGATAGTAACAAACAATCCTGGTGGCGCCATACTTATTTCCCACGATAAGGTTAGGTAATCTGGCAGGGGCGAGTTTAGGGGCGCGAAGCTTCCCATCTCGAGTAACGGGGGC
>JAHFEI010000119.1 GCA_023248615.1 Nitrospinales bacterium
ACGATGGTACCGGACACGACAACATCCTGCTCCACCATTATCGCGCCATGTTTGTTGAACTCCGCGACAGATTCCGGCGATTTGTAGAGGGTGCCACGCACACCTTTCAGTATCCCAGCCTGGGCCAGCACAACCGGGGCAAGGCAGATGGCTCCAACCGGCTTGCTAGCCGCGTTATGTGTGCGCATGATATTAAAAAGCGTTTGGTTCCCCCAAAGGTATTGGATGCAACCGTTGCCGCCGACTACCACTACCGCATCGAACCGTAGATGGGCCGCATCGGCTATCGACATGTCGGGCAAAACTTTGGCGCCCATCTTGCCGGTGGCTTCTTTTTTTTCGTTGGAGGCAATGGTTACCTGAAACCCCTTTTGGCGGAACACCGACTCCGGGTGTTGCAACTCCTCATCCCTGAACTGTTGCTGGGAAATGACCATCAGCACCGTTTTTTTCTCCACGGAGCCATTGTACCGCATGGAGGGAATACCGTGTAGAGCTTTCTCTTTTTTATCTGCGCGAAGGGGATTAAAGCTGTATGGCTACCCGTGGCACGCTCGGCCCCCGCTGGGAAGATGCCGTGGCGTTTGCCTGCGCATTAGCGGCGACCTGCACCCACGCTTCGCGCAGGTTTCCCACTATCTCCAGCGATTTGTCCACCAGCTTCGGGTCGCCTTTTATGTTGGCCTGTGTGATGTTGACTATGAGGAAGTTGTAAAGTTTTTCAAGCTGTAGTGCGATATCGCCGCCTTGCTGGATATTTAGCGTATCCAACAGCTCGCTTACTATGCGCTGGGCCTTGCACAGGTACAATCCCCTGCCGGCTATGTCCTTTGCCTCCATCCGTTTTTTGCTTTCATTCAGGAAGCGGATGAGGCCATCGTACATCATAAGTACGAGCCGCGCCTGGCTTGCCGTGCCAACCTCGTTGGTCTTGTATTGCATTAACTGTTTTCTAACCATTTTCCCCCACTCCGTTACTTTTTCTTCGGCGTCATCATTGCCGGCAGGTAATTTAACTGCTGTGACAGGTAGTCTCCCTGTCCTTTTATTTTAGACAGCGTCGATTCCAGCCGCGCATATTTCTGCGTCAGGTTATCCTGTTTTATTTTTATGCGCTGGTTCATGTCGTCTATCTGCGCCTGGTACTGCACATTCCTGTCCTCCAGCGACTTGCGCGCGTTGTATATGAGTCCGGTAGTGGAGTATTCTGTCTCGCGCTGTGTCTGGTAGTCCGCCGCTACTGCCGCGCCAGTCCATATGGTCATGTTGCCGGTGGTGCCTTCGCTCAGGGCAGAGGCGTCTGCGCGGAGGGAGAACCCCTCTAGTGCGCTTCCCAAAGCGCCATCAAAGTAGTTTCCGCTCTGGGTCATATTTATCCAGTCGCCGGAGGAGCCTTTCATCCTCATCTTCATCGTGCCGCCGCTGTACAGCGTATCGTACACTCCTGCCGCTACGGAGCCGTTTGCCGCCACGAAGGTGTAGCTACCGGATGCGCCCGATACAAAAAGGTTTGTTACGCCGGATATGTTTGCCTGCAAAGCCTGTGAAAGGACTGTGCTGTCCACCGTGAGGTGGTTGGTGTAGTCGGTCTTGATGCCGACCTGGCTAAGGGTGCCGTATTGGTTTTTGGTGTTGGCCAGCCCGCCCACGGCGCCGGTTACGATGCCGCGCAGGGTCTGCTGTATGTTGAGCATGGTAGTGTTGCCGAACAGCGGCTTCTGTTTTTGCTGGGTTTTGTCGAAAGTGCTCTGTCCCGTCGTGTAGTCGATAACATCGTTGTAGGTATTAACGAAGTCGTTGATATTTGCCAGCGCCACTGTGGCATCGGCGTTGAAGTTTACTTTGCCGGAGCCGGTTGCCGTGACGGTAAGGTTCACGCCGGGGATTACGTTGTCAAAATTGTTGGATGTGCGGGATACGGTTACGCCGTCCAAGGTTATGGATGCGTCTTTGGCAACCTGTGTGGTGGCAAAATCCAGGCTATTGGGGTTTTGCCCTACGCCGTTTGACCCTTGGTCTACCGATACCGTGAAGGCGCTCGCCGCGCCAGCGTTGGCGCCGTTTATTTCCATTCGGTAGGAGGGGGTGGATGCCCCGGTGTTTATAAGTACTGCGCTAAGCCCCATGCCGGAAGTGTTGATGGCGCTGGTTAGGCTGTCCAGCGTTTTTTGCGTAAATGTCTTTGTCTGTCCGCCAGAGGTTATCGTAACCGAGTTGTACATAAGGGTGGAGGAAGTGGAGTCAAAAGACTGGTTGCTTACCATTTTTTGTTGCGCCGCCAGCGAGCCGACAGTGAGGGAGTACGTTGCTGAAGTGACATTGGCGGTGCTGGAAAGGCTCACGATGCTGGGGGCAGTAGAGATGTCGTTTGTGAATGTGCCCTTGGTTCCCTGGAACTTCGTGGCGGAGTTTATTTTTTGCGCGGAGGTTTGGAAAGCTTTCAGCTTGGTGTTCAGTTCCTGCCAGGCCGTCAGCTGGTCGTTTCCGGCCGTCTGCTTGTCTTGCAGGAGTGTTACCGGGCGCTTTTCCAATTCGACCAGCTTGCTTACGATGCCAGCCGAATCCAGCCCTGATACTAATCCGTTAACTGTAATAGCCATTTTTCATTTACCTCAAGTTCTTTTGTTCACTAAACTTATCGGGAATGGAAGAAAATCACTTGAGGGTTATTTTCTTGAATAGTAGAGCTTAAGTAGACGCTTTATAATCAATGTGTTATTGGAGGCGGGAGGGGTGCGTTGCGCACCCCTCCCTTACCTACATGAGCCCCAAACTTTTACCCTATACGTTGAACAAGGCACCCGTCGAGCATTCGCCTGACCCGTTTACAGGCGAAACACTAGCTTTTTCAAAAACTTCCATCTCCCAATAGGTACCCCTACCCTTCGGGAGGTTGTCAATAGCGCAGCAAACTATCCTGGTAGCCACAGAGTGGCCCTCCTATCTAATTGTTGTTATGTCTGTTTCAACCTTTTTGATAGTTTCTGCCTATTAACCGAGTAACTGGAGAACTGTCTGCGGAACCTGGTTTGCCTGGGCCAAAATTGCGGTAGAGGCCTGCACCAATATTTGGTTCCTAGTGAACTTCGAGATTTCCGTCGCGTAGTCCGCATCGCGTATCTGCGATTCTGCCGCAGTCAGGTTTTCCGAGCTTATAGACAAGCTGTTCAGTGTGTGAACCAACCTGTTCTGCACTGCGCCCAACCTACCGCGCCCTTCCGTAACCTTTGAAATTGCAGAGTCTATGGGAGCGAGAGCCAGCAAGGCAGATGCGGCAGTCAGCGTGTTGGTAGTGGTTATCGCAAGGCCGGTAGAGGTAATGGCCGTAAGGTCTACCGCTATGTTGAAGTTAATCCGGTCGTTTACAGTAGAGCGTATGCCAATCTGCACGACGACGGAAGCGGTGGCAATAGCGGAAAGGGAGCCGTCAATCAGCTTTTGGCCGTTGAACTCTGTCACCGCCGCGATGCGGTCTATTTCGTTCTTCAGCGCAGAGAATTCGCGGTCGATTGAGCGGCGTTCCGTGGAGCCTACTGTTCCGGTAGCGGATTGGGAGGCCAGTTCCCTCATTCTAACGAGAATGGAGGACTGTTCGGAAAGCGCACCTTCAGCGGTGTTTATAAGGCTTATACCGTCGTTGGCGTTTTTGGTCGCCTGGTTCATCGAGCGGATTTGCGCCCTCATGCCTTCTGAAATCGAAAGGCCTGCGGCATCGTCTGCCGCTTTGTTGATCCGTAAGCCGGATGAGAGTTTTTCCAAGCTTCCGCCGAGGCTGGCGTTGTTGTTACCCAAGTTCCTTTGGGCGTTAGTCGAAAATAAGTTGTTGTAAATTCTAAGGGCCATGGTCGTATCCTCCTTGAATGTTTTTTCGTGGCATCCTTGCCATCTTGTTTATATTACGGGTAAATACGGGTTTTGTTCTTTATTGCCTTGTCCTGTTATTTCATCTTTCTTTTTTTCTCCTTTAAAGTTTCACTTAATTAGCTTTTCGGTATCCGCAGAATTTACCTAAAGGACTTTTTACAGGGCGGCAAATATTGCCTGTATCCCGTGGTGGGCGGTGGATGGGATTCCGAATGGACTGGTTTGGCGGCGGGATCCAAATGGAGGTAGCTTGTCCATTCATCCTCGATTCCGAAGACAGGAATTGAGGTTAAAGCGCTCTAGCCTTATAAAGGTCTTAAGTTAAGGTAATCACTTGAAGGCGGGGTCGATTTGGGGAGCCTATTTTCCCGGAGCTAGGTTACGTGCAAAAATAGAGAGCGATTACTCTATTGTGGTTTCGCCTGTCTTGTCTATGGCGCAGACAAGCGTATGCCACGCAAGCGAGGCGCACTTGATGCGCGACGGGAATTCGCGCACTCCCTGGAATATCGTCAGCTTGCCCAGGTGGTGGGCGCCGGGTTGCGGTTCCATTACGCCAGTTATCATCTTGTGGAATTCCTCGAACATCACACGCGCATCTGCCACCGTTTTTCCCTTCATGTTCACGGTCATCATGGAGGCACTGGCTTTTGATATGGCACAGCCGGAGCCGCTAAACGCGATATCCTCTATCAGCCCACTTTCGTTTATTTGCATGTGGATGTTTATCTTGTCGCCGCACAACGGGTTGTAGCCGTCGCACGAGTTCGAGTGTCCCTCAATCTCCCGGAAGTTGCGCGGGTTTTTGTTGTGGTCCAGTATCACCTGCTGGTATAGGTCGCTTTGGTACGACATCAGCCGAACACCTTTATAACTTTTTTCAGGCTTTCCGCCAGTTGGTCCAGCTCCTCGTATTTGTTGTAAAAGGAGAGCGATGCCCGCGTGGTGGCGGGGATGCCGAACCGCTCCATTACCGGCTGTGCGCAGTGATGACCACCGCGAACGGCTATGCCATCCTGGTCTATTATCGTTATCACATCGTGCGGGTGCGCCGCCCCCAGCCAGAAAGAAATGATGGCCGCCTTGTGCGGGGCCGTACCGATAATCCTTAGCCCATCTATTTTGCCAAGCAGTTCCGTGCCGTATTCCAGCAACGATTGCTCGTATGCGGAGATGCGATCCAGCCCTATGGCACTAAGGTAATCCACCGCCGCGCCCAGGCCTATAACCTGCGATATGGGCGGCGTGCCTGCCTCGAACCTGCCGGGCGGCTTGGCAAAAGTGGTGCGGGCTAGGGTGACGGAATTTATCATGTCGCCTCCGGCAAGGAACGGCGGCATGCTTTCCAAGACTTCATATTTGCCGTACAGCACGCCTATGCCACTGGGGCCGTACATCTTGTGTCCGGAGAAGGCCAAGAAATCGCAGTCCATTTCCTTCACGTCTATTTTCATGTGCGGGGTGCTTTGCGCCGCGTCTACCAGCACTTTTGCCCCGGCGGCGTGGGCTTTTTTCACTATTTCCTTTATCGGGTTTACTGTGCCAAGCACGTTGGATGAGTGCGTTATGGCTACCAGCTTCGTCTTCGGGCTTAGTAATTTGTCGAACTCTCCCATGATAAGCTCGCCGCTGTCCGTTATCGGGATTACTTTCAGTACGCACCCTTTTTCCAGACAGAGCAACTGCCACGGCACGATGTTGGCATGGTGCTCCATGTTGGAGATGATAATCTCGTCCCCCGCGCCGATGAACTTGCGCCCAAAGCTGTGCGCCACAAGGTTCATGGACATCGTGGCTCCGCTGGTGAAAACTATCTGCCGGTGGTCGCCAGCGTTGATGAACGCGGCAACCTTCTTGCGCGAATCCTCGAACATCTCCGTCGCCCATTCCCCCATGCGGTACGAGCCGCGCCGCACGGTGGCGTATTGCTGGCTATCGAATTTCCTTATCCGTTCTATTACGGCAAGCGGCTTGTGGGTTGTCGCCGCGTTATCCAGGTACACCAGCGGCCTGTCCCCAACTTTGGCGGAGAGCATGGGGAAATCCGCCCGGATTTTTTCTATCTCCGGCATTAGTTCCGGTTTTTTATTTAAGCCCAATGCCACTCGCCTCCAGTTTGCGTAGCAACATTTTGGATGCGTCTTCCGCCGCCGGTTTGTGCGGCATGGCATCCAGCACGCTTTTGGCGAAGCTTGTTATTAGAAGCGCTTTCGCCTGCTGTCCGGAAAGGCCCCGGCTCATCAGGTAAAAAACCTGCGCCTCGTCTATGCGCCCCACAGTCGCGCCATGTTTACATTTCACATCGTCGGCGAAAATGGTGAGGTTCGGTTTTGTGTTCGCGTGCGCCTCTTCGGACAGCATAAGGTTGTTGATAAGCTGTTCGGACACGGTCAATTGCGCCCCCCGGTGCACCTCTACGGTGGTATCCACGCTGGATGCGGACGAACCGTTGAGTATGTTTTTAAAAAGCTCGTAGCTTGTGCAGTTTGGCGCTTCGTGGTGCACACGGGCGTAGTGGTGCGCCTGTTCCGTTTTCTCCAGTACCGATACGGCGAGCAGGGATAGGGCCGCACCCTCGCCCTGTAGCCTGCACTCCCAGTTGTGCCGCGCCAGCTTCCCGCCGGTGGATGCGCTCACGCCGTTGAAGCGGCTGTCTTTTCCCATCCGCACCCGCGTTTTGGAGAAGTGCCATGCGTCCGCCGTGTCCGCCTGTACTTGCGAAAAGTTTATGGCGGCTCCCTCGGCTATGGAGATGTCGCAAACGGAGTTGACG
>JAHFEI010000120.1 GCA_023248615.1 Nitrospinales bacterium
GCTGAAAAATGCGCAACCGCTTGCCGTGGATTTTTCTCTTGGAGCCTTGGCCATAGCGCATAACGGCAACCTGGTTAACGCCTCGCAGTTGCGCAGTTCGCTGGAGGAGACCGGCTCCATATTCCGCTCCTCCATGGATACCGAGGTCATAATCCACCTGATAGCAAAAGCGGACGGGAGCAACTTTATCAACCGTGTTGTGGATGCCATGTTGCAGGTGCAGGGGGCTTATTCGCTGTTGTTGCTTACGGAAGAGGAACTGGTGGCGGTGCGCGACCCGCACGGGTTCAGGCCGCTTGCCATGGGTACACTGGACGGAGCCACGATTTTCGCCTCGGAGACCTGTGCTTTCTACCTGATAGGAGCCACATATGTGCGCGATGTCCAGCCCGGCGAGATGGTTGTTGTTTCGCCGCAGGGCGTGCGGTCGTTTTTTCCGTTCCCGAAGAAAAACCCGTCCCAGTGCGTTTTTGAATTTGTTTATTTTGCCAGGCCGGACAGCATGGTCTTCGGCGATACTGTGTACAGCATCCGCAAGAAGATGGGCATGGTGCTGTCGAAGGAGCAGCCAGTGGATGCTGACCTGGTATTTGCCGTTCCGGATTCCGGCATCCCTGCGGCGCTTGGGTATGCAGAGGCATCCGGTATTCCGTTTGGCATGGGGCTGATACGCAACCACTATGTTGGGCGCACGTTTATCGAGCCGTCACAACAGATTCGCCATTTCGGCGTAAAGATAAAGCTGAATCCCATCCGCAAGCTTATTGAGGGCAAGAGGGTTGTTGTGGTGGACGATTCGATAGTGCGCGGAACGACATGCAGGAAGATTATAGAGATGATACGGTCTGCTGGCGCCAAGGAAATCCATATGAGGATAAGCTCGCCGCCGACTACGAACCCTTGCTATTACGGCATAGATACTCCCACCAAAGGGGAGCTTATCGCGGCAAACAAGACGCCGGATGAAATACGGAAATATCTGGGGTGCGAGACGCTGGCGTACCTGGAGCGCGACAAGATGCTTGATATATTCGGCGAGAAGCGTGGCCATTTCTGCACGGCATGTTTCGACGGGAACTACCCGGTTACGCTACCGGGCATGGAAATACACCAGCCCACTCTTTTTGAAAGTGTCCGGTAGGGCTTCGGGATACCTGGGGTTGCGGGCGATTGAAATTCAAACATCCGTTTGGTAGATTTACGGCTCACCACCGTTGCTTATAGGAGCTGCCATTTTGTATGGAACGTGAAAGCGTAAAGAGGATATACCACAAGTATTCCAATGTTTATGATTTCCTTTTCAAACGGATGTTCCTTCCGCTACAGAAGCACGCGATCCTTTCGATGGATATACAGCCGGACGAAAAGATATTGGATGTTGGGATAGGTACTGGGCTTTCCCTTCCTATTTACCCGAAACATTGCATGGTGACGGGTATAGATTTGTCGCGCTCGATGCTGGAAAAGGCGCGCCAGAAAAAGGAAAAGCACAGCCTCCACCACGTTACGCTTATGGAGATGGATGCCTGCGACCTGGAGTTTGAGGACGACACATTTGACCAGGTGATAGCTACTTTCGTGGTTAGCGTTGTGCCTGATCCGGTGAAGGCATTGCGGGAGATGAAGCGTGTATGCAAGCCCGGCAAGCCGATAATGCTGGTTAACCATTTCCGGAGCCGTAGGAGGCTTATTGCCATCGGGGAAGACCTGGTCGATCCGTTGTGCAGGCGGCTGGGCTGGCGCACCACACTTCCGCTGGACGAGCTTGCCAAGGAGGCCGGGTTGCGGGTTGATTCCTGCGTTAAGGTAAAAAAATTTGATCCGTGGACAATAGTATTCGCCACAAATACAAAGTAATCCTCCTTCTTCTGGCGATATTTGTGTCGCCGGTATTTTCCGTTTCGCCCGTTGCGGCCAATTCCTCCCTGCCGTTCAAGCCCGGGGAGCGGCTGATGTTCCGCGCACGATGGCTTCTTTTCGACGCCGGAATAGTATCGGCCTCCGTATCCGACACGGTGCCGTGCGATGGGTCGACCTGCGTGCGTCTTGCCTTGCACGTATGGACTACAAACGCCATCGCGCATATTTTCAGGATGGACGACATATTCGAGTCGTTTTGGGATACGGGGAGCCGCCTGCCAAAGGCATTGATAGTCCGCGTTAGGGAGACCCACACGGTGCGCGACAAGGATGTGGAATTTTACCATTCGATTGGCTCGGCAACCGTTGTTACCAACGGCGGCAAGCCGGAGAAGTTTGCCCTGAACCCGTTGGCGCAGGATTTTTTCGGGGCCAGTTTTTTTGTGCGCATGCTGAAGCTGGAGCCGAAAGAGACTGTGTTGGTGCCGGTTTTTGAGGATAATAAAAACTATGATGCCGAGATGCGCGTGATAAAAAGGGAGCGTGTGGCCGTTATGGGCGGAGAGGTGGACGCCATCATGGTTGAAGGGAAGCTCAAATTTGAGGGGGCGTTCCAGCGAAGCGGTAGCCTGTACGTTTGGCTGACGGATGATGAATTTCACGTTCCTGTCAAAATGCGGAAGTCGTTCCTTTTCGGCACGGTTACGCTGGACTTGGCGGAGGCAAGCGGAGTAGACCTGCAAATTATTCGGGAGGCCAAAAAACAATGATAAGGCTGGCTCTTGCCCAGATAAACCCAGGCATGGGGGATTTTGGCGGCAATGTGGAAAAGATTGTCCGGCTGGCAGAAAAGGCCGCGATGGAGGGGGCCGACCTCGTTATTTTTCCGGAATTGGCCGTGACTGGGTATCCGCCTGAAGACCTGCTTTACAAAAAGGAATTTTTGGCCTGTGCGCTTGAATCGGTAAATCGCATTGCGGCATCGGTGAAAAACATATGCGCAATCGTTGGGTTCCCGCACGAGGTGGAAGGCAGGCTGTACAATGCCGCCGCCGTCATGGAGGGCGGCAAGGTGCGATATATCGCCCACAAGTTCGAGTTGCCCAACTACGGCGTGTTTGATGAAAAGCGGTACTTCACGCCGGGAGACGCCCCGCAGCCAGTGACGATAGCCGGAGTGCCGACTGCCCTGACCATATGCGAGGATATTTGGGTGCAGGATGGCCATGCCGCAGGCCTTTGCGCGCTGAAGGAAGTTAAGCTTGTCGTGAACATATCTTCATCGCCGTACCACATAGGGAAGACCGAATTGCGCCGGTCTATTGCCGGTTCGTGGGCGCGGCGGTTTGAAAAGCCCCTTGCCTACTGCAACTTAGTAGGCGGGCAGGATGAGCTTGTCTTCGATGGCGGCTCGTTTGTCTGCGGAGCGGATGGGAGCATAATCGCCTCCGCTATGGAGTTTGGCGAAGACCTGCTTTTGTGCGACCTTCCGATGGGGGAGAGGAAGGCGGCACCTGCGCGGATAAGCCGCATCACTCCGCCGCTGGAGTACCCGGAAAACGTTTTTGAGGCGCTGAAGCTTGGTGTGAGCGACTATGTACGGAAAAACGGGTTCAGTAAAGCGCTAATCGCACTTTCCGGCGGCATAGACAGTGCGCTTACGGCCTGCATCGCCGTGGCCGCGCTTGGGGCGGACAAAGTGCGCGGCGTGGCCATGCCTTCGCGCTATTCATCCGAGGGGAGCGTAACGGACGCGCGGGATTTGGCGCAGAACCTTGGGATAGGTTTTGATGTCATTCCGATTACCGGCCTGATGGATGAATTCGGCAATTCCCTGGAAGGCGTGTTCAAGGGTACGTTGCCCGGCATTGCGGAGGAAAACATACAGGCGCGGATACGGGGGACGCTTATCATGGCAATCAGCAACAAATACGGCTATCTGGTGCTTGCCACCGGGAACAAGAGCGAGATAAGCGTCGGCTACTGCACGCTCTATGGCGATATGGCTGGTGGTTTCGCGGTTATAAAGGATTTGCCCAAGACCAAAGTTTACGGCCTGTGCCGGTGGATAAACGGCCAACCGGGCATGCCGCATATTCCGGAACCGACCATAACTAAGCCGCCGTCCGCCGAATTGAGGCCGAACCAGAAAGATAGCGACTCCCTTCCCGAATACTCGGCCCTGGACGGGATATTAAAATACTACGTCGAGGATGAAAAAAGTATTGAAGAGATAATTGCGCTCGGATATAGTGAGCGCGAAGTTCGGCAGGTTGCCGGACTGGTAAATAAAAACGAGTATAAACGTCGCCAGACGGCGCCTGGTGTACGGATAACGCCAAAGGCTTTTGGCAAAGATCGCCGCGTGCCTATAACAAACCAGTTTAGGGATTGGGGGGGAGACAGCTAAGTGAGTATCTGGGTTCCTAAAAAGGTGTTCTTTACAAGAGGCGTTGGGGTACACAAGGAAGAGCTTCGCTCCTACGAGCTTGCTCTCCGCGATGCGGGAGTGGAGGTTTGCAATTTGGTGCTTGTCTCTTCCATATTGCCTCCGCGCGCCCAAATAATCAGCCGCAAAGAGGGGCAAAAGCACATAAAGGCCGGCGAAATAACATTTGTAGTGCAGGCAAGGCTTTGCTCTAACGAGCCGCATCGCCTTATCGCCGCAAGTATCGGTTGCGGCATTCCAGCCGACAAGAACCTCTACGGTTATCTTAGCGAACATCACGCATATGGCGAGACGGAAAAAAACGCCGGTGATTACGCAGAAGACCTAGCGGCCGCCATGTTGGCTTCCACTCTCGGCATAGAGTTTAACGAGAACCAGAGCTGGGACGAAAGAAGGCAGGTCTTCAAGATAAGCAACAAAATAGTCCGCACCCGTAACATTACGCAAACTGCCATAGTTAAGGGGAGGAGCTATCACACTGTGGTCGCGCTGGCAGTATTCATCATGTAGTCATGGCCGGGGAGTAGTGATAATTCCCCGGCATCCTTCCCAAAACTCCCTCCGCCGGTTTTTTATTTACGTTCTTCTGTTTACCCTCCTGTCCTTGCCGCTGGCGGGTTACGCCTTGGAGCCGGATAGAGACTTGGCGATTACCGCAGACAGCATTACCTACATCGAGAGCACGGGGAAGCTACGCGCCATCGGCAACACCCAAGTACAGTTGGGCACGCTCAATATTCAGGGCAAAGAGTGCCTGATAGATAGGACAACCCATGATGGCTTTATCGAAGGGGATGTAACGCTGAAATTGCCGGATGCGGAGATAAAGGCCAAAATGATGGAGTTCAACCTGGAGACGGGAGCCGCGACGCTTACCGATGCCAACGGCATATTCAACAGCCAGCTTACCTTTACGGCGAAGAAGATAAAACGCACGTCCAAAGATTCGTTTGAGATAGGGGACGGCCTTATAACAAGCTGTCCGCCAGAACAGCAGGAATGGGTCTTCAAGGCGAAACTGGTAAAGGTGCGGCTGGAGGGGCTGGCCGTACTGGAGGATGTGAGCCTGCGTTTCTACGACGTGCCGGTTTTCTATTCGCCATACTGGTTTGCCCCGGCAGTGACGAAAAGAACCACCGGGCTACTGCTTCCCGGAGTGGGATATTCCTCTACCAGCGGCGCATTCCTGAAAAACAGTTTTTACTGGGCGAAATCGGAACAGGACGACGCGACCTTCTACCTGGACTTGATGGAAAAACGTGGTGCTCGCGAGGGGATAGAGTACCGCTACGCATTTGCAGAGCGGACCCGCGGGCAGATGAATGCGGACTACCTGCAAGATACGCGGCTGGGCGAACCGCTTTGGAGCGTGAAGATGAACCATCGCCAGGAGTTCGACAACGGCTTGGACACCATGGCGAACCTGGATATGGAAAGCCGCACCAGCTATTCCAGGGAATTTGATAACGGGACATATATGCGAACAAGGCGGTATACGGATTCGTCCGTTAGCCTGAGTTCGGGCGGGGATATCTACTCGCTTTCCTTGACGGGGCGCGACCAGCGGGATGTGGAGACCGTTGCGCGTGATGTGTTCAGCAAGAGGCCGGAGCTTAAGATGTCCGCCATGCCGCACACCGTCCTCGGCACGCCGGTTTCTGTCGCGGCGCAGGCCAGCGCCGCGTCATTTTTCTCGGCGGCGAACTCGAATATAAGCGTAGACCGGCTGGATGTCCGCCCCACACTTTCATTGCCTGTAGGCGTGGCCTCTTTTTTTAACGCTACGCCGTGGGTGCAGGGACGCGGAACCTACTACAGCCGTTACTCGGCGGAATCCAAGCCGCTTACCACCGCTTACTATGCGGGTGGGCTGGGGCTGGAGGGGCCGCGTGCGTACCGCGTTTTCGAAACGGATAACGACGCGTTCAAACACTCCATCACACCGATGCTGGATTATGGTTTTGTGCCGGGCTACGAGATAGACGGGGTTAATCGCCGGAATGCGTTGAAGCTGGACCCGCTGGACGTATCGGATCCCAAAAGCCTGCTTACGTTCTCCCTGCTGAACCGTATTTTCAGCCGTAACAGCACGGACGAGATTGTGCGACTGAATATCCAGCAAGGGTACGATTTCAATGAAGCTGCGCGTCAGGGAGTCCCGGAACCGCATCCCTTCCTGCCGTTGGGGGTGGAGTTGAAAAGTAAGCCGGTGCCCTGGGTCCTGTTGAACGCCGACCTGGGATACAACCACTACGACCAGAGGCCGGATACCTTTAACCAGGAACTTG
>JAHFEI010000121.1 GCA_023248615.1 Nitrospinales bacterium
TAAAAAGGGATATTTACGAGTGAGCGCAGGGTGGAGGAACGCTGCCGCATCGTTCCGTTCGCTTCTGGGCGAAGCGATGCGGCATACCGTGCTGTATGTTTCCATAATCTTCCTGTTATCTCTTGCCCATCTCCTGTACAGGCTAGGCATAACTACCGCTTGGGGCGGATTCATTTTTTCCTTTGCCTTGCTGGGCCTTTGGTGGCCTTCCCGGCTACTGGAGGCGTTCATATTCCTGGTAGCGCTAGGCAACCGCGATTTCACATATACTGCGGCGAGCCTAGTCGGAGATGTAGACGGGGGGGCAAACATCTATATAACTGAATGGTGCTTGCTTATACTGCTCGTAGCGGCATTGTCGGGGTTACGGGAAGCGCTACGGCGGTATCGGCCTGGGATGGCCGTGGCTGCCACATATTTACTGGTTGGCCTCTTTCTTTTTGTGATGACTTTCCGCTATTGGCATCTCGCAGCCGCCATCCGGGATTTCGCACTGGTTTATTATTCCCTGTTCGCAGTTGCCGTGATGGTACATGTCCGGGGAGAGGCCGGGATACGGCGTGTCGCACTTGCGCTAATATTGGGTACCATTCCGAACATGTTGGCCGAATTTTTAAATTACCTATACGGTACATTGCCGTTCACGCCTGACCAGAAGAATTCTTCCATGAGGACTTCCTATTACTACTTGGCGGCGGCGGGTTTTTGCATCCCGTACCTGTTCGGCGGCGATAGGATGCGGAGAATAATGTCGGTCGCGTACTGCTTGGCAGCCTATCTTATCGTTGTGCTTTACTCGTATAGCAAGACTTCCATGTTGGCTCTGGTGGTGCTTATGGCGCTACTTTTCTTGTTAAAACCGGGGAGACTTCGGCTCCCCACAGCCCTTTTTGCGGCGTTTTTGTTTCTACTGCCGTTTTTCATAATCCCCTACGGAAAAATATTCGGGATATCCACAGTTTTCTCTGAGGGGACTTACACGCGGGATAGCCGATTCCTCCTACACGCATCCACCCTGCGGGACTATGCGGAGTATCCGTACGGAATAGGGTTCGGAGCGCCTATATTCGGAGAGCATGCCCACCGGATGATTTCAAATGTTGAGATATTTCACGCACCGCACAACTCGTACTTGACCGTATTGCGCAGGATGGGAATAGAAGGGTTTTCGGTATTCCTTCTTTTTCATGGTATGGCATTTTATTTGGCATATAAAGCATATCGTTCCACGGCAGGAGAATTGCCCGCCAAAAAAGTTATTGGGGGAACGCTTTTGGCCTGCATATCCGTTTCTGTTTTCTCGTACGCCCATGTGGTTTTAGAGGGGCCTTTTCTGGGATCCATTTTTTGGTGCCTGATTGGGTGTCTTTTTGTAGCGGGTGGAATAACTGTCCCAACGGGGACTGGCGATGCGGGTGTATCCATGCGGAGCGGTGAGATGTTTCAATGAGTTTTGCCAGCCAATTTCATTTATTCGGTTTACAAACAAAGCCCGATATAGTATAAACTCTCCCTTGGCAATTATTTCCAACAGTGTTTTATTCGAAGGGTTTATTGGACAACAAATATGATTGGTAAACTGAAAAAATACGCCGCCTTTTTTAGCGTTTTGTTGTCCGTCCTGCTATTGGGCAGTCTTGTTGCCGCCGAAGAGCCGGATTTGGGCAAGCTCTTGGCCAAGCAGCTTACGGCAAGCCGAGGCAAGAAAACCGACATAATGGGCGGAGCCATGGACTATTCGAATTTCGCTGGACAGCAGGAAACTTACCTGAAGATGCTGGAACTCCAAAACGAGGGGGAACCGAGCAAGATAGAAGAAGAGTACCGCTTCCGCATTTCGAGCCAAAACGCCTTCGCCAAAAAGCTGTATTTGACTGGCGACCCCGAAAATCCGGAGGAGTTATGCGATTCTGCTGGGCAAAGCCCTGCGGATTTGGCTTCCCTCGCAAAGAAACAAGAAGGCACATCTGCCGCCCCCGATTCGGCGGCAATTAGTGGAATGCTCGGCCAACAGTCCACAACCGCCAGCCAGAAGGAGGCACTGCAAAGGGCGCTAAGCACAGGGGTTCCTTCTGCTACGACTTCTTCCGCGACCAAGAAACAGGGCCAATCAGGAAAAAAACAAATGTTGGACATCGCAACCGAACAACAGGCCTTTCCCTTTCCCCTGAAACCAAATTGCAAGCCCGAAAATGTAATGATTCGCCATCTTAGGAAAATAAAAAGAGATGTAATGTCGCAAATTCACGACCTTAGCACCTCTTTTCAAGATACACAATCTCAGGACACGCAACAACGGGATTCGCGGCCCAAGAGTCAGCAATCCACTAACGGGCAGTACTCCGATACGCGACCTGCTGACACGCTATCCGCAGACACAGACACGCAGTCCCATACGCAAAGCGAATTGGCAAAGGTTCGGGAACTGAAATCCAAAAAAATGCTGGAGGGACTCCAATCCCAATTGATGCAGATAATGGATATGGAGGCTAAATACAGTAGAGGGGAAATAGAAAGCCTTGCCACAGATATGGATAAGTTCAAGGCGGACAGCGAAGTAAAGGGGCTATACAAAAGGCTATTGAGCGCTTCAAAACTGCTTTTTGTGCCGCCGGACATATCGCAGTACGGGTATAACCTTTTCTACTTGTCGCCGACGGCGTTTGCCCAATCCTCCGATTCTGCCATAAGCGATGATTATGTCTTGGGACCCGGCGATTCCCTTAACATCAACCTGTCCGGAAGCGTCAATGACGTCATTGAGGCTGTGGTCAGCCGTGATGGCACTATCGCGGTACTGAATGAAAGGCCTTTCCATGTGGGCGGCCTGACCATCGGGAAGGTCACATCCATAGTTGAAAAAATGGTAAGGGAGAAGCTTGTTGGGGTTACTGCGAGCGTCAGTATTGGTAAATTACGCTGGTTCCGCATATTTGCCATGGGTGATATGGCCAACCCTGGCTCCTGCATGATCAGTGGAATGTCGAACGTCTCAAACGCCATATTAGTCTGCGGAGGGGTTGCAAAAAACGGTTCACTCCGCAATATACAGCTTTTGCGCCATGGGAAGAAGATTGCCTCCATAGACTTTTATGATTTCCTGCTGAAAGGCGATACATCAAAGGATCCCCAAATACAGCCAGGGGATGTGCTATTTGTGCCTCCCATCCAAGATACTGTAGCCATTGCAGGTGAAGTCAACAGGCCTGCCATATACGAGTTGAACGGGAAAACGTCACTCGGAGACCTTATTTCCGTATCGGGCGGGCTACGCCCCACATCTTTGTTGCAAATGGCCCAGATAGAACGGATAGATAGCAACGGGAAAATGAGCGTTATTGATGTCAATCTTGAGAAAGACAACAGAAACCTCGCACTCCGTAACGGGGATATACTAAAGGTGTTCTCGATTCTCCAGACTGAGGATACATCCGACACCGTGTACGTCGTAGGAAACGTTAAGCACGCCGGAAAGCGCGCCTTCAAAAAAGGGATGCGGATTTCAGATGTAATACGGGACACCTCCGACCTGTTGATCGAAACATACCTGGATTATGGCCTGATAGAGAGGGAATCCGGCCTTGACCGTTCAGCCGAGCTTATCCGTTTCGATATCGGCAAGATGCTTACAGGGGTCGCGGAACAAAACCTTGAACTGAAGCAGAGAGATAAAATTTACATTTTTAATGACTCCAGCTTCCACGAAAGGATTTCTGTCGCCGTGGAAGGGATGGTGGCAAACCCGGGTAAATACGATTACAAAAAGGGGATGAGGGTTATAGACCTGATACTCCTGAGCGGTGGGTTGCTGAAGGATGCCCAATTGTCCTCCGCCGAGTTATACACTACAGACCCGGCGACCGATAGTGATATCCTAACCCGTGTAAACCTATCCAAGGTAATGGATAAGGATGAAGGCCAGAACAGGCACCTGCGCGATGGAGACCGGCTTGTAATCCACTCCGCCCTTGAAGAAAAGCCCAAGATGACCGTCAGCATAGCTGGTGAGGTTAACCATCCAGGTAAATTCCCGTACACCGAGGGATCCACAGTTGCGGATATTATTTTTGCGGCGGGTGGCCTCACCGAGAAGGCATACAGGAAAGAGGCGGAAATAGCGCGGTACGAGGTGGTTGGCAATGAGCAACGGGTTACCCACCGTATAGCGGTTAATTTACTCACGGCTCTTGAAGGAGATGCTAAAGACAATATAAGACTGAAGCCGTACGACCAGTTACTCGTCCGCCAGATAAGGGACTGGGGTAGCCATGCATGGGCAAAAATTGAGGGTGAAGTCCTGTTCCCCGGCGTTTACAAGATTGGCGATGGTGAGACGATTGAAAGCCTGATAATGAGGGCCGGAGGTCTTACGCACCGCGCATATCCGTATGGGGCACGTTTCACGAGAAAATCCATTGCAACGCTTCAAGAGCAACAGTTCAAGGAAATGGCAGACAAATTGGAACGTGATTCAATGCGTTATGCCCTTTCCCCCATATCGCTTGGCGGCGAGAAGTCGATGGAAAAACAGCAGTTCGCACTGGGTAGCATTAAGGCTATGGCGGAAAAATTACGCAACGACAAGCCTGAAGGTAGGATGGTGGTCGACCTTGATGGTTCGAGTAAACACCACCATGGTGGTAGCGCCAATGTTAGGCTCGAGGAAGGCGATACCCTGTACATCCCGCGAGTCCCGGATGCGCTCCTGATTATGGGATCCGTATATAACCCAAATGCATTTAATTACAACCCCCGAAAATCCGTAAGGGAATACCTGAACATGGCGGGTGGCTATACTGAAAACGCCAACCCGGATGGGACTTACATAATCAAGGCTAACGGGGAGGTCGTTCCGCTTAAGAGCGGCTTCTTCTTCAGTACCCAGTTGGGACCTGGTGACGTGATTATGGTTCCGGAAAAAATTGAGCAGTATTCCGGCCTTGAGGCGACAAAGGATGTCTCTCAGGTTCTTTATCAGTTGGCAATTACTGCGGCATCCATGAAAACTATCGGCGTAATAAAGTAGTTGGCCAGAAATATGAGGACTTGGCAGAATCGCAGAACGGCTACAGGAATGATAGTCGCCATTGGCAAAGTGCAGTACGTCCCAGTGATGGCAGAATTTTGAAGGCTCCATATAGCTGTTAATTTTTTACAAGTTAATTTTTGGGGCCCCCGTAGCTCAGTTGGATAGAGCAGCGGTTTCCTAAACCGAAGGTCGTGTGTTCGAATCACGCCGGGGGCACCATTTTCCCAACATGGTAAGATAGCTCGCCTGTATTGGTCGGAGCTTCGCCGGGCGCCGAAGAATGTGTAGTTTCAGACTTTTTGGGAAAGGGGACATGAACGCCAACCTCCGATTGCTGCTGGTGGAAGATTCAGGTGATGATGAGGCCCTGATACTTCATGAGCTTGGGCAGGCGGGCTTTACGGTCGAGTACCAGCGCGTTGAAACGCGCCGGGGGATGGAAGTTGCCCTTGGAGCGAGGGAATGGGATTTCGTCATCTGCGATTTTTGCATGCCGAGATTCAGTGCGCCGGAAGCCTTGAAACTCCTAAGGGAAAAG
Organism: Nitrospinales bacterium; assembly: GCA_023248615.1. GTDB lineage: Bacteria > Nitrospinota_A > UBA7883 > JACRGQ01 > JACRGQ01 > JAHFEI01. Next base: position 5,568 of record JAHFEI010000121.1, read on the forward strand.
GGGTTCGAACATACTCCTTTTGTGGTCGTCTCCGGGATAATAGGGGAAGATATTGCCGTAGAAATGATGTACGCCGGGACTAACGACTACCTGCTTAAGGGCAACCTGCACAAGCTGGGCTTCGTTGTTAAGCGAGAGCTACTAGTTGCCCAATCGCGCACGGAACGCAAAAAGGCCGATGAGAGCATAAGAAGGCTAAATAGCGCATACCAAACCCTAAGCGAAATTAACGCAATAGCCGCAAAAGCGGGTAACCAGCAGATATTCTTTCAGGACATATGCCAGGCAATCGTCCAACACGGAGGTTACCGGATGGCATGGATTGGAATTGCGGAATATGAGCCTGGCAAGAACGTCTACCCCGTGGCCTGTGCCGGAGCCGAAGAAGGGTACACGGAGAACCTGAACATCACATGGGACGATTCGGAGCGCGGAAACGGCCCCACCGGCAGGGCTATCCGGTTCGGCAAGCCAGTAGTTTGCAAGGATATGCTTACCGACCCGTCTTTCGAGCCATGGCGCGCGGACGCAATCAAGCGCGGGTATGCTTCCAGCCTGTCGTTGCCTTTGCGGGACGCGAATATGGTTTTCGGCGCGTTGATGCTTTACTCGCAAGAACCGGATTCTTTTGATATGCAGGAAATTAAACTCATGGAAGATGTTGTGGCGTCTGTGGGCAACACCGTAAGCAAGCTACGACTACATGGAGAAAGTTCGGACACTCAAAATGTGCTGACGGAAAACGTGGAAATGTACCGGCGTGTAATCAACACCACAACGGAAGGTTTTTCTATGCAGGATTGCGATGGGCGCATTACCGACGTAAATGCCGCGTTTTGCGATATGCTTGGATACACGCTGGATGAAGTCTTGTGGCGTAAGGCGGACAAGTTTGTAAGCGAAAAAAGCCTGCCGGAGTTCAATAAACAATCGGGATTGGTATCTTCCACCCCCCACCGCACATACGAACTTTTTCTTAAGGCCAAAGGCGGAAGGGATGTGCCAGTAATAGTCGGTGCCA
>JAHFEI010000122.1 GCA_023248615.1 Nitrospinales bacterium
AAGCGGGTAGCGACCTCTTGGCCCTCTCGTTCTACGCCACGCACGGGCTGGATGTATCGGTCACCCGCTGTTCCAACAACTTTGGGCCTTACCAGTTTCCGGAGAAACTTATCCCGTTGTTTATCACAAACGCCATGGCAGGCCAGCCGTTACCGATATACGGCGACGGGCTATATGTGCGCGACTGGCTGCATGTCGACGACCATTGCTCCGCCATTGACTTGGTGTTGAGGAAGGGCGGGGCGGGCGAAGTCTACAACATCGGCGGCGAAAAAGACCGCACGAACATGGAGATAACGGATATCATCCTGTCGAAGCTTGGAAAACCGACCACGCTGAAAAAGTATGTGAAAGACCGGCCCGGCCATGACCGCCGCTACGCGATAGATTCCTCGCGGATTGAAAAAGAGCTTGGCTGGAGTCCGGCCCATAAATTCGATGATGCGATAGGACGGACTATACAGTGGTATATCGATAATGAAAGCTGGTGGCGCGAGATAAAATCCGGCGAGTACATGGAATACTACGAGAAGCATTACTCACACCGTTTTTCGGGAAAGAGTTGAGGATAGCGGTTACCGGCGCATCCGGCGGGCTTGGGGGCAGGGTTGTCGCAATGTGCGCCGCGTATTATCCTTCGTGGGAATGTATCGGGCTGGCGAGAAAAGATGCCGACCTTTTAAACCCGGCAACGGTGGAGCCTGCCATCATATCCTGCCGCCCGGATGTGGTTGTCCATTGTGCCGCCATGACAGCTGTAGATGTGTGCGAAGAAGAGCAATCGCTAGCCATGGCCATCAATGTTGAGGGAACAAGGGTTGTTGCTTCGGTAGCCAAAAAGGCCGGGGCGAAGTTTGTGTACATTTCCACCGATTATATTTTCGATGGGAAAAAGGAAACGCCTTACACGGAAGATGACCCGCCCAACCCTCTCAGCGTTTACGGAAAGACGAAGATGCTGGGGGAGGGGATAGCGGCGGAGGTTCTCGGCTCCCTGATTGTAAGGACCTCGTGGCTTTACGGTTCCGCAGGCAAGAGTTTTGTTTCGACCATACTCCGCCTTGCCTCCACGCAGAAAGAGCTTCGAATCGTGAATGACCAGGTTGGCGCCCCTACCTGCTCGGCGGATTTGGCACTGGCCATTTTGCGACTTCTGGAAAAGGATGCAAGCGGCATTTATCACGTGACGAATTCCGGCTACTGCTCATGGTTTGATTTTGCGCGGGAAATTATTGCGATGTGGAAGATGGATGGCGTAACCGTAATTCCCATTACATCTTTGGAACTGGGGCGGCCTGCGAAGAGACCGCTGAATTCGCGGCTGGACTGCTCGCGTTACGAGAATGTTACAGGTGAAAGGATGCGCGAGTGGCGGACTGCGCTGGCGGACGTGTTGTGCGGGGCGGCGGGCTAACCGCCTTGTTCTTGTATTCACGCGATTCGGCGGGGTAGAATCGTTCCGTCCGATGCTTACAAGATGAGGGAGAAAGAGGAATGAAAGGAATAATTTTGGCCGGGGGAAGCGGCACAAGGCTTTTTCCCGCCACGCAGGTGGTGAGCAAGCAGCTATTGCCGGTTTACAACAAACCGATGGTCTACTACCCGCTTTCTACCCTGATGTTGGCGGGGATACGGGATGTCCTCGTGATATCCACTCCTGCAGACCTGCCGCAGTACAAGGAATTGCTGGGGAACGGCAACCAGTTCGGCCTGCGGATACAGTACGCCGAACAGCCGAGACCAGAAGGCCTGGCCCAGGCATTCATTATTGGCGAAGAGTTTCTTGCTTGCGGGCCTGCCTGCCTGATACTTGGCGATAACATTTTCTACGGCCATGGTTTGGTGGGATCCATTATGCGCGGCAAACGCCAGAAGGACGGCGCTACCGTGTTTGGCTACCAAGTGCGCGACCCGCAACGGTACGGCGTGGTGGAGTTTAGCCCGGATGGGAAGGCGCTCTCAATCGAGGAAAAACCCGCAAAACCAAAATCGAACTTCGCCGTAGTGGGACTTTATTTCTACGACAGCAAGATAACCGGCATGGCAAAACGGGTAAAGCCGTCGGCGCGCGGCGAATTGGAAATAACATCTATCCACCAAATGTATATGGAGCAGGGCGACCTTAAAGTCGAGCTTTTAGGCCGGGGGATAGCGTGGCTTGATACCGGCACGCACCAATCGCTTTTGCAGGCAAGCAATTTTATTGAAACCATCGAATCACGGCAGGGGCTTATGGTGGCATGCCTGGAGGAGATAGCCTACAAGGCCGGATACATAGGCGAAGATGCCGTGCTTGAACAGTCGAAGAGATACCGGAACACCGAGTATGGCCAATACCTCCATAACCTTGTACAGGCGAACCATAAATCCTGATGGCAAAATTAGGCATAACTCCCGTTATTCTCTCCGGTGGCTCCGGTACAAGGCTGTGGCCACTCTCCCGCGAGCTATACCCCAAACAGCTTCTTTCTTTTTCCGGTGGGCGTACGCTTCTACAGGATACGTTATGCCGCCTAGATGGGTTGGATGCGGAAGGGGATGCGCTCCATGCCCCGATAATTGTTTGTAACGAAGAATCGCGTTTCATGGTTGTTGAGCAACTTCAGCAGGTTGGACGGGACGCTCAAAAAATCCTGCTGGAGCCGGAAGGGCGCAATACCGCCCCGGCGCTTACGCTGGCGGCGCTTGCCATTGTCGACAATGGCGACAGTATAATGCTCGTTCTCCCATCTGATCAGGTAATACTGGATTCCGAGTCCTTCCATTCCGCCGTGCGAAGGGGTGGCGGGCTGGCGCGGGAAAATAAGCTGGTTACTTTCGGAATCGTGCCTACGGTAGCCGAAACGCGTTTCGGCTATCTTAAACTCGGGCAGCGGCTTGGCGGCTCGAAAGCTGGCGAAGCAAAGGCAAGCATGATTTCCTCTTTTGTGGAAAAACCTGATGCCGCCACGGCGCGGGGTTATGTCGAATCCGGGGACTACCTCTGGAATAGCGGTATGTTCATGATAACGGCCTCTCTCTGGCTGGATGAAATAGGTCGCCTGAGGCCGGACATTCTGGATGCCTGCCGCGCCGCCTACGAAGAAGGGAAATCGGACAACTATTTTCGCAGGGTGGATGCGGAAACGTTCAAATCATGCCCGCCGGACTCGATAGATTACGCGGTAATGGAAAAGGCGGCGGAGAAGGTTGCCGTGGTACATCTGGATGCCGGATGGTCCGATGTGGGTACATGGCCCGCCATCTGGGACATATTGCCCAAGGATTTGGATGGCAACGCCATCCGGGGGGACGTTTTCACGCAGGATACGAGCAACTCCCTTCTCTTCGCGGAACATCACCTGCTCGCCACTCTCGGCGTGAAGGATATTATCGTGATAGAAACGGCAGATGCCGTGTTGGTGGCGAATAAATCGCATGCGCAGGATGTACGCAAAATAGTGGAATGGCTGAAGGTGGAGAAACGGGGCGAACACCTTACCCACCGCCGGGTGTACCGCCCGTGGGGAGCGTACGAGGGAATAGACAGCGGCGAGCGTTATCAGGTGAAGCGGATTACCGTACGGCCCGGAGCGGCCCTTTCGCTACAAAAGCACCAGCACAGGGCGGAGCATTGGGTAGTGGTAAAGGGAACCGCCAAGGTAACGTGCGGCGATAAGGTATTCACAGTCCAGGAAAACGAGTCAACATACATCCCGCTGGGCGCAGTCCACCGCTTGGAAAACCCTGGCGTGGAGCTTTTGGAAATAATAGAAGTGCAATCCGGTAGCTATCTCGGAGAGGACGACATCGTAAGGTTGGAAGACAAGTACAACCGCGACAACGCCTGAGCGTTGCCGCAGCTATCCGCGTTTTACTATTTTCTCGGCAGGCCTTTTAACTGCGGAAAGAGGATAACTTCCCGTATCGAATCCTGCCCCGTCAGCAACATGGTCAGCCGGTCTATGCCTATTCCCTCGCCACCGGTGGGGGGCATTCCATATTCCAGCGCGGTTACATAATCTTCGTCCATCCACTGCGCTTCCGCATCGCCGCCGTCGCGCAGGTCGGTTTGTTTCTGGAACCTGCGGAACTGGTCTTCCGGGTCGTTCAACTCGGTGTAGGCGTTGGCTATCTCCTTGCACCCGATGTATAGCTCAAACCGTTCGACAAGGTTGGGATTATCTTCTTTCGTCTTGGCAAGTGGGGATAGTTCCAGCGGGTAGTCGTAGATGAATGTCGGCTGTACCAGCCTGGATTCCACGGCGACCTCGAAAAGCTTTTCCAGCACCTTTGCGCCCTTATCCGCCTTTTCCGTATGCACTCCCTGCGACTTTAGCCATACTTTTGCCTTCTCGTGGTCGTTTATTACATCTTTCGGAACGCCACCGATTGTTTCGAGAGATTCGTAGAATGGCAAGCGCGCCCATTTCCCGCCGACCTCTATGTCGTGTCCCATCCATTTCAGGCTGGTTGTGCCAGCCACTTCCTTCGCCGCCTGCGAAAGCATCTTTTCCGTCATGTCCATCAGGTCGTGGTAATCGGCGTAGGCCATGTAAAACTCCAGCATGGTGAACTCCGGGTTGTGCATGATGGAGATGCCCTCATTGCGGAAGCTACGGTTTATTTCGTATACCCTGTCGTAGCCGCCCACTATAAGCCGCTTCAGGTACAGCTCCGGCGCCACGCGCAGGAATAGCTGCATGTCCAGGGCGTTATGGTGTGTCACAAAAGGGCGGGCCGTCGCGCCGCCGGGGATAGGTTGCATCATTGGCGTTTCCACTTCCAGGAAATCCATTTTATCCAGGAAGCGGCGGATAAAACTTATCACCTGCGCCCGCTTCACAAAAATGGCGCGCACTTCATCGTTGGTCATCAGGTCTATGTACCGCTGGCGGTAGCGTGTTTCCACATCTTTCAGCCCATGCCATTTCTCGGGTAGCGGGTGCAGGGATTTCGTGAGAAGCGGAGCTTTGGCGCAGCGGACTGTGATTTCACCTGTCTTTGTGAAGAACAGTGTCCCCTCCGCCGCTATAATATCCCCCACATCCAGCTTTTTGGCGTTTTCAAAATCCCCCGTCTCGCCCTGGCGGATGAACAACTGTATTTTCCCGGTGCCATCCTGCATGTGGGCAAAAATGGTCTTGCCGTGGCCACGCACCGACATTAGCCTTCCTGCCACCGTTACGGATACAGGGTTGGCTTCCAGCTCCTCTGCCTTGCTGTCCTTGTATTTGCCCAGGATTTGGCCGATACGGTGGGATGGCTTATAGCGGTTCATGTATGGCGTTGGGCCGTTTGCCCGAAGTTCCGCCAGCCTGTCCTTGCGTACCTTTACCTGATCGTTCTCTTCCAGCATCAACATATCTCCATGCAAAACCGATAAGTAAGTGTGAGGCATAGAGTATAGCCTATTTTCCGGCGGGGCAAGAGGGGATGAAAGGCGGGTTTATCGTAGCAAAGCGGTTATGCCACGGCAAGTAGCCTGTCAGTCCGCCTGCCAGGGCGGGCTTGTTCGCGTATTGGCGCCATTTTTATCCAAAAAATATTGAGCCAACTTTTTCCCGGATAGTTCATCTTCAGGTTCTGCAGGGGGTTGGCGCAACACGCCTATATTGTGATTCTTATATGGGCAAAGATGGTAAAATGCGCGGGTAGTGTAAAAATCAAGGAGGTAGATTATGGGTGAGCGCGATTTCAAGAAGGACGTGGTGATTGACTATTCAAACGTGATGGCTCCTGCCGTAGGCTCCAGCCACGGGATATTGCAGGGCGAACTGGACGGGTTGCAACCCAGGGCGGACGAGGCGCACAAATTACTCTCTACCCTTAAGGCAAGCGGCAAGATAGGCTTTTTCAACCTTCACGAAACCGACACGCGCCCCATAAAAAAATACGCCGCCAAAGTGCGTGAAAAATACGAAAACATGGTGGTGCTTGGCATAGGCGGCTCGGCGCTGGGAACCATCGCGATAAACAACGCGGTCAACCACAGCCTTTCAAACGTACTGCCCAAGCGCAAGCGTAACGGATACCCGCGCCTTTTTGTGGCGGACAACATAGACCCAGACCAGTTTGGCGAACTTCTGCAGACCCTCGATCCCAAGAAAACGCTTTTTAACGTCATTTCAAAGTCCGGTGCCACTGCCGAGACGATGAGCCAGTTCATGATTGTTTATGACATGCTGAACAAAAAGCTGAAGGGCAAGTGGAAGAAGAAAGTTTTGATAACTACCGATGCGCAAAAAGGTATTTTGCGGGATATCGTGAAGGAGCATAAGCTCGATTCGTTTGAAGTCCCTGCGAATGTCGGCGGCAGGTTCTCTGTGTTTTCCGCCGTCGGGCTTTTGCCGCTGGCTTGCGCCGGGGTGGATATAGACGCGCTGTTGAAAGGTTCCGCGCGGATGGTGGAGCGGACATCTTCCGGCGACATCATGAAAAATCCGGCATACCTCCTTTCTTCCATTCTTTACCTTGCCGATATCGCCAAGCAAAAGCCGATGGTGGTGATGATGCCGTATTCGTACAAGCTTTACGGCATCGCCGATTGG
>JAHFEI010000123.1 GCA_023248615.1 Nitrospinales bacterium
CCGGCGCGGGTGGCGGCTCGCCCCATGATTTTGTTTCGAGCCTGTTTTTGTATGAGTGCTTAAGGTATCCCTTTTCGCCTATCGCCCCGGCGATATCGCCCTCGAACGTAAGCGCGTAGGCGGCCTGCTTTTTGAAAAGCGATTCGCCCGCCGCGCTAAACTGGTCGCTAAAGCCCAGCAGGCCTATAAGGGTCGGCATGATATCCAGTTGTGAGCCTACGGTTTCCACCGTTTTTGGCTCCTTAAAAATTCCAGGCGCGTAAATTACCAGCGGCGTGTGGAACATTTCCCGTTGCCCTGCCTGGCTGTAATGCACCTGCGCGTGGTCGGCGGTGAAAATGAAAATGGTATTTCCAAACCACCGGCTCTTGCGCGATTTTTCCATAAACTGCCCCAGGCTCCAATCGGAGTAGTACAGGGTGTTCAGGAACCCGTTTTCGTCGTTGGCGTCGTGCTTGCGTTTTTCCCATTGTGGCCCAAGCGGCGGGTACGGGGTGTGGGTTGTCCCGGTAAAAAGGTAGGCGAAAAACGGTTTTTGCGATTCGTCCAGTTTTTTGTGCAGTAGCTCGTAAGCCTCGTAATCCCAGCCGAACTTGGATGCCGTCTTGTCCGGGTAATCCAGTACCGGCGGCATATCTTCCATGCCGTAATACTCGCTAAAGCCGAGCGCGGCGGCTACCGAATCCATCCTGAACGAGCCTCGGCGGGAGCTTTGCAGGAAGAGCGTACGGTAGCCGTTTTTTTCCGCTATTTCTGCCAGCTTGGAGATGCGCGATACCTCCAGCCCGTTGCCGATGGTGGGCATTCCATTTATCGGCGGCACGCCGGAAAGTGTGGCCTGTATGCCGATGATGCTTCTTTGCCCAGCCGCATAAAAGTTGGTGAACTTTATGCCGTGCGCGGCCAGCGCGTCGAAATTCGGGGTAACGCCGTATCCGTTGCCGCCAAAGGAGTCCGGGTATTTGTACCCCCAGCTTTCCATCAGCACGAAGACGATGTTATATCCGGTCTTGCGGCAATCGGCGCAGGATTTCGCCATCGGGTAATCGCCGTCCGGCAGGCCGAGTATTTTGTGCGCTTCCTCGCTGGTGTAAAACCTGTGGTTCACGTTCCTGCTGGCGCGTAATGAGTGGTAGGCGGTAAATGCGCCGTTCAGTTTCAGGTTGCCGTACGCCGTATTCCCTTGGGAAAACGCGTCTATGATGTTCAGCGCCTTATCCGCATACGTCCCGCGTATGCCTATGAACAGCAACAGCGCGGCAAGCAACAGGGCTTTCCATGTGGGGCCTATTTGCGGTTCGGGCGCACGGAGTATCCTTTTCCAGATGTAAAACAGCGTGGCGTAAAAAAGCAAAAGCGCAACGGTGTGCGGCATGTAACCGGCGACCACCATATCCGGCAGGAAATGCCAATCGTTCGCCATCAGCGCGAGTTCTGTGGATGTATGCCTTCTCACCTCGCCGAAATAGGCTATGTCCCCCGCCAGCAGGAAGCCTGTCGGCAAAAGCATGGCAAACGGGAGCCACCCCCACACGGCAAGCCACAGGCGGTTTTTTGCCGCCGCCACTGGCAGGTTCAGCATAAGGAGCGGCAACGCGAAGAAGGTGAGGATAATCGAGAGGTCAAAACGCAGGCCGCCTATGAAGGCCGATGCCACCTGCGCCTGCGAAAGCTCCGCAAAGCTTTCCTTATGCGCGATGAAAAGCGCCGTGCGTGCCACGGAAAAAACCGCCAACGCCAGCGAGGTGAAAATAAGGCTCTTGCGGCCCCGGCCCATGCCGCCCTACCTGCACACGGGGATAGTACCCTCGTGCGCTATGGTAAATTCGCGCACGCCGGAAAAAAGGCCGGAATAATCTTCGCCATCCACCTGCACAGGCGCATCTTGTTTTATATTTATGGAGACCGGCGGGCGCACGGATATGCTTGCGGGGTGTAGCGCAGGGAAGTACCGGCTGAGTACCAGCTTTGCGAACCCAAGTTTCCCTTCCATCCTCACCATCTCTATCATGCCGTCATCGGGGGCGGACGTTTGGCTTACAACGCTTCCCCCGGCGTATCTCCTCAAATTCGCCGCCAGTATGGATACGTATCTTTTGTCCCCCTCGTCCACCTTTTTGCCGTAGGAGGCCAAGGCCAAAATGCCAGCGAGGAGGAACAGCGATTTTTTAATGGATGGAGGTAGCGGTATCGGCCCCATGCGCCGCACCGCCGTTTGGTAGAGCGACAGTATGTGCGCATCCAGCCCTATGCTTGCGTAGTTTGTGAAAAAAACCTTGCCGTTAAGCGAGTAGATATCTGTTTTTGCCGTGCGGGGCCGCTCGATTATCCGCCTCAGGTGCCGTATGGCATTGCTCTCGTCGTTTCCCATGCCCAGCGCGAAATCGTTTCCCGTGCCGAGCGGGAAAACGCTTATCCGCCTGTTTAGCCCGGTCGATTTGATGAGGTTCACCATCTGGTGTACCGTACCGTCGCCGCCACAGATCATCACCGTGTGTGAAGCATGAAGCGCGTCCAGCGTTTGGACATCGCCTTTCTCTTGGGGCGTAAGGTAAACCCCCTCCACATGCCGCCGTAAAAATGGGACGGCATCCAGCCGGGCCTCAATTTTTTTGTATAGTTTCAGCCCGCTTCCGCCGCCGGAAACCGGGTTTATGAAAATGGATATCGAGCCTCGTTCTTCCATCCGGAGACTTTATCGCACTTTGTCCGCCAAGTACAAAGAATGGGAGATAATTTACTTTATCCCCTTGGCGTTCATGTGCGCGGTGTATTTTTTATCAGTCCCGTTTATGTGGGTCCTTAGCCAACTCATCAGGAAGCCGAACAACTCCACGGTTATGACAGGCTCTCCCAGGCGGAACCGGTGGTACATGTCGTTGGCCTGCGCCATCAGGTGTTCATGCTCCTGCTTGTGCTGGCTGTATTCGGGGTACCCGTGCCTTTCCATCAGGTTCTCTTCGTTGGCGAAGTGCACCCTGGTGTATTCGACCAAATCTTCCAGCGTCTTCCCCATCACTTCGCGGGGCCTCTTTTCCTTTATGGCGGCATGCATGCCGTTAATCATGTCGAAAATCTTCTTGTGCTGGTCGTCGAATGATTTAACGCCGACGCTGTAGCTTTCGTCCCATCCTATGTACATCTTAAAAATCCTCCGCTTATAAAAAGGCTGTCGCCCATTGCATGGAATCTCAGTTGCCGTGCCATTTAAACTGTGCTTGCCCGTTTCATGCTACTACCAAATGCCGATGTTTTTCCAGATATAGTCGCACATTTCCCGTATCGCGCTATCCGGGGGGGGGATTAAGAAAAGAAAAAGTGTGGCGCCTGCTCAATCTGCTGGATTTGCCACGGCAATTAGGTTTAAATACCCCGCGTGAAGCTGAACGGATACAACGGCGAAGACCTCTACAAAAAACCGCGCAACGAGATGGTGGAAAACCAACTCGTCCGGCGTGGCATAACCGACCAGCGGGTGATAGCGGCGATGCGGCTGGTGCCGCGCCACCTTTTTGTGGAGGAGGCGCTGGGTTACAAGGCATATGACGATTATCCTATTCCCATCGGCGAGAAACAGACGATAAGCCAACCGTTTATGGTGGCTACCATGTGCGAGCAACTCCGGCTGAAGGGGCACGAGAAGGTGTTGGAAATAGGGACAGGCTCCGGCTACCAGACGGCCGTTTTGAGTTTGCTTGCCTCGCAGGTATACTCCATAGAGCGCATAGGGCCGCTTTTGTTCAAGGCGCGCAAGGTGCTGGAATCCGTCGGCATACATAACGTGGCGCTTAAAGTGGGGGACGGTACGCTGGGTTGGAAGGATTTTGCGCCATACGACGCAATAACCGTTTCCGCAGGCGGGCCGGAGATACCCAAGCCCTTGCTGGAGCAACTGGTCGATGGGGGCAAGCTGATAATACCTGTAGGCAACGAGGTGGGGCAGGTGCTGGAAATAGCGGTGAAGACTCCGGGCGGCATAAAGATAGCCGAGAATACTCCATGCACCTTCGTGCGGCTGATAGGGGAGTACGGATGGCGGGAGAACGGGAATTGAGATGGGCGATAAAAAAGTAACTTACGCATCATCGGGTGTGGATATAGACGCCGGGACGCAGGCCCTGGAAAAAATACGCGGCCATGTGGAATCCACCTACACCCCGAACGTATTGTGGGGAGTAGGGGCGTTTGGCGGGCTTTTCGACCTTACGGAAATCGTAAGGGGCTACAAAAAGCCGGTGCTGGTGCAGAGCATAGACGGCGTTGGAACCAAGCTGATGATAGCCACTATGGCTAACGACCATACCACCGTAGGCATGGATATAGTGAACCACGGTTGCGATGACATCCTGTGCCAAGGGGCAAAACCGCTCACTTTTCTCGATTACGTTGCCATGTCGCGCCTAAGCCCAGACCAGATGGAGCAGATATTGCGGGGCATGGCGCAAGCGTGCCGCGAGGCGGGGGTTGCGATAATCGGCGGCGAAACTGCGGAACTTCCAGGCATGTACCGCGAGAACGAATACGATGTTGCCGGCATAGTCACCGGCGTGGTGGAGCGGGACGGAATAATAAACGGGCAAAGCGTCATGCCCGGTCATGTGCTGGTGGGGCTTGCCTCCAACGGTTTGCATACCAACGGTTACACCCTTGCGCGCAAAGTGTTCTTCGATATCGAAAAGCTGGGGCTGGGCGACAGGCCTAAGGGCTTTGCCGATACTATTGGCAAAACGCTTCTCGCGCCGCACGTAAACTATGCGCCCGCCGTGCTGGATTTTATCCCGCAGGCAAAGGTACACGCCATAGCGCATATAACCGGCGGCGGCATGAAGGATAACCTTGTGCGCGTCTTGCCGCAGGGACGTCGCGCAGTTATAAAACGCGGTAGTTGGCCGGTACTGCCGGTGTTTGGTTTCATGCAAAAAAGCGCGGAGATAGCGCAGGATGAAATGGAGCGCGCCTTCAATATGGGCATAGGGCTTATCCTGGCGCTGGAAAAAGCGGACGAAAAAAAGGCGCTGGATTTCTTCAACTCCAGGGGCCACGCCGCCTACACGATAGGCGAAATTACCGACGGGGAGCGCGGGGTAGAGCTCCACGGCTAGGGTATTTTACTTTGTTTTGAATACAGCCACTTTCTTGTCATGCCGCACCCCCGTTTTCACGGGGTAAGCCCTGCATTGGTGGGATAGGCATTCCTGCCTGTCATTCGTTGCGAGGCAACGAAGTGTTGCCCCTGTGGGGTAAGCGCAAACACGAATGTTTCCGCTACCAATAACAGGGCCGGTGGCCTAGGTTGCCGCTGTCCCGTGCGCAACTTGGCGCACGGGGTATCCAGGTTCTTATTTTCCAAATGTCGAAATTCCCTGGATTCCCGCTTTTGCCGTGAAATAAAAAAGTAGTAATTAAGTAGTAGGCCCAAGCCCTGAAAGTGTAATATACTTTGTCACGAGCGAAAGTGGATTCCGGTAGGCTTGGGTAGGATTGCTCCAATGAGGGAAGGGAAGACAATGTCATCTTGTGAATGCCGATATAAGGTGACTATAATTTAAGGGTAATGCAATAAGCAACAATCTGTTAGTCAGCACGATGAGCATATAAAACGATACAATATTTGGCAAATAAAATGTATTAGAATATGACTGTATGTATGGTAGTACGCTTTGGTTTAGGGGTTGTTTTTGGCTTGAAAATTCTGACGAAAGGAAAGGAATTGGGAAAATGCTAAATTTCAGTGTTCGAACAAAACTGCTGGGTGGTTTTGCCATCGTGGCATTGGTCGGTATGGTCACCGCCGTGATCGGCATAGGGGGCATTAAAAACGCCAAGGAAGCGGCGGAAGATATCGGCGAAACCCATGTTCCAGCCATATCATTGCTGGCGGGAGTGAGGGGGCAGATATGGCATACCGTGGTGATGCAACTTACCATTTCCAATCCATTTGCCCCTACAGACCTGCGGAAAGAGCAGTACAAGAAACTTGAAGAATCGTTTAACAAAATAGATGCGGACTGGAAGACTTACGGCGATATAAAAAAGGCTGAGGCGGCAGGTTCCAATGAGAAAAACGGGAAAGGGACTGCCGAGAGTGACGCCAGCAAATCGTTCGTGGCGGGGTATGGCGAATATAAAAGCAAAGCCTTGGCGATGGTCGAAGTCTCAAAACAAAGGGATGCATTATTGGACGCCCATGTTGCACCCGGTGACGCAAGGGTGGTTGCCCTGGACGGAAAGTTGTGGGCTTCTTACATGGATATCCGCGCCGTCCGCGGAGACCTGATGGCGCATACTTACGCGTTAGTGGATATTAATGTCAAGGATGCGCACGAAACGGTGAGCCTTGCGGTGGCGGATGCGGCGCGACATTACCGCTTCATTACCGCCGCCGCGGTAATCGGTTTTATATTCGCCATGATGGTGGGGTTTTTGCTTTCCCGCTCTATCGGCCGTTCGGTTACCGCCATGCTGGAGGCGATCCGGGAGGTCGCGGAAGGGGATTTTACCAGCGAAGCGCGCATAACCAGC
>JAHFEI010000124.1 GCA_023248615.1 Nitrospinales bacterium
AGTGCGGATAGCGCCGGAATCCGGCGAGGCGTTGTCCTCCTTTTGCTTTGGCGGGCTTGGCGCCCCGGAATGCGCCTGCCTGGAAGCGCTGGCAAAAAAAGAAACGCGGTGTACCGGGGAAATAAGCGGCGAATTCTGCCGAAAGCTTGGTTTCGCCACTATCGTTTGCGCCCCGGTGAAAAAAGACGGTTCTGCCATAGGTTTCATCTTTCTCGCCTCGCGGGGAAACATGGTTGTGGATGTAGCCGCGCTGGAAGCGGTGGCGTTACATGCGGGGTTCATGGCGGAGCGCGTGATGCAGGCCGCCGTGATGGAAAAACGGCTGAAGACGCTGGAGACCATCACGCGGGTCGGCGCGATTATCAACTCGCAACTGACGCTGAAGGATTTGGCGCATGCGGTGGTGGAGCATCTGGGGAAGGTGCTACGCTCCGACAGGGTAAACCTCGTCATTTACAACCAAAAGGAGCAGGAGCTGGAATTCATCGCCTCCTATTTCTCCGGCGAGGGGAAAACAAGCGGCCCGGAAGTTTATCCGCTTAGCGACGGCATGAACTCGTGGATAGTAAAAAACCGCCGCCCGTTGCTCATCAATTCCGGCACGGAAGAAGCCTGCGAACGCATGGGCATACGCCACGGCGGCAAGCCCGCCAAATCGTGGCTCGGCGTGCCGATGGTGGATAAGGGCAGGATAATAGGCGTACTCTCCGTGCAGGCATACCAAGAGCCGGGTTTGTACGATAACTCATCGGTGGAACTGCTAAGCCTGGTGGCGTCGCCGGTGGGTGTGGCCGTGGTGAATGCCCAGCTTTACGAGACGAACGAACGGCGCGAAAAGGAAAAACAAAAGCTCTACTACTCCCTTACGCACGACCTCCTTTCATTTGTCACGCCCATAGCGGGCTATGGCGACGTGTTGCAAAGGATAAAGGCGGGCGACCTGGAAGGCCGCAAGGAAGATATCGGCAAGTCCATCTCCGCCAGTGCGAAAAAAATAACGCAGTTCGTGGAGGACATACTGGTCTACTCCAAGCTGGAAGCGGGAAGGCTCACGTTGCAATCCAACCCGGTGGACATCTACCAAATCATAGGCCAGTCGGTCTCCAATTTTTATTCGGAACTCAACATGCGCAAGGTGGCCCTGTATGTGGAAGGGGAAAAATATGTGAAGGGGTACTCGTCCTTCCCGCAAAAGATGGTCAACTGCGATACCCTGCAAATAGAGCGCGTGATAAACAACTGCATCCAGAACGCGCTGAAACATGCCGTATCGAAGGTGGAGCTAAGCGCCAGGTTCAACGGCGGCGAACTGCTGTGTACAATATCCGATGATGGCGAAGGGATGCCGCGTGAACTGGCTCCGCGTGTTTTCGACGAGTACTTCCAGGCACAAAGCGGTAAAAAAGGGGTGGGGCTAGGGCTTCCATCCGTGAAGAGGATAGTGGAACAGCATGGCGGCAAAGTGTGGGTGGATACCGATAGCGGCAAAGGCTTCGCCTTCACCTTCTCGCTCCCCATGACGCAAAAAGCGTAGCTCCCCGCCTGCGCCCAGCAAGGTCTCCCTTCCAAGGGGAGGAAAAAGGTGGGGTTTAACCTCGTGTCTCGTGTGTCTCTGTGGTCATTAACGATTTCAAAGCAATCCTGATAATTTGGTAAAGTAAAAAAGGAACGCCCTCGTCTTCCCACCCAGCGTTGAAGGCCGCGCGGCGCGGGGTAAATTCAGAATTTGGGCAAAAAAATACTCCCCCCCGTTGAGTGGAGGGGAGCTTTTATATTTTCCTGAAAAGCGGGCTGTGCGCTTATGCCCTGCCGATATGGCGGGATATCATGCGCCACTGGCCCCGGTCTTCCGGCGTGATGATGGAAAGGGCTTCGCCGCCTTTTCCCGCACGTGCCGTCCGGCCTATCCGGTGGACGTAATCCTCTGCCGACTGCGGCATATCGTAGTTTATGACGTGCGCGATATCCGGCACATCCAGCCCGCGAGCCGCCACATCGGTGGCAACCAGTATGCGGTACTTGCCGCTTTTAAAGCCGTCCAGCGCCACGAAGCGTTGCCGCTGTGAGCGGTCGCCGTGTATCTGCGTAACGCGATGCCCCTTGGTATGCAGGAGTTTTGCTATCCTGTCGGTCTGCCGTTTTGTGCGCACGAATATAAGTACGGAACCCTGGCGGGCTTCCAGCTCGCTTACCAGCGTGTCGTTTTTCTTCGGGTGCGTGGTCTCTACCATCGTTTGCACAACCTTCATAGCTGGCTTGGTATGCGATCCCGCACTTACCTTTGCCGGGTTTTTCATGTACTTGTTGGAAAGCTTCATGATATCCGGCGGCAACGTGGCCGAGAACAGCATCGTCTGCCTGTCTGCCGGGATGTGGCGCACTATCTCGTTAAGCTGTGGGGCAAAGCCCATGTCCATCATCCTGTCCGCTTCGTCCAGCACCAAAAAGCCCACGGATGAAAGCACAAGGTTTTTCTGGCGCAGGTGGTCGGCCAACCTGCCCGGAGTGGCCGCAACGATGCGCGGGTTACGGTAAAGCGCGGCCCTTTGCGGTCCCATGGCCTCGCCGCCTATCAAAAGTACCGACCTGATGAGCGGGAGTTTTTGGGTAAGCTGGCGCAAAACGTCGAGTATCTGTGCCGCCAGCTCCCTAGTGGGGGCAAGTATCAGCGCGGTCTTATCCGGATTTTCCAGCAGGCTCATTATAAGAGGTATCGCAAAGGCCGCCGTTTTGCCGGTGCCGGTTTGTGCGCAACCTATTACATCCACCCCTTCCATAGCTTTGGGTATCGCCAGCGCCTGTATCGGCGTGGGCGTTTCGTATTTCATCGCCGCCAAAGCCATTTCAAGCTGTTTAGGTAAATTAAGTTCACTAAAATTTTTCAAGTATTCTCCTTTAAATTAAAAATGCACACATCGTGCGTAATCGTCCCACAAGGGTCGTTTATAAAATTCTGTTCGATCATGAACACGGATAGGGGCAACGTTTGCCCCTAATGGCAGATGCCGACGGGATATTGAAAATCCCGCTTTGAAGAGACAATAAAAAGCCCCCGCCCTTTAGCAGGCGGGAGTATTTAACGCTGTATCTAGTTTTCCGTCTTTATGAAGGAATACGTTCCTTAGTACCGGTTGCCGCCGCCACCGCCGTAGCCGCCGCGACCACCGCCGCCGCCACCGCCACCGCCGTAGCCGCCGCGACCACCGCCGCCGCCACCACCGCCGCCGTAGCCGCCGCGACCACCACCGCCGCCGCCAGTGCGGGGAGCCTGTGGCCTTGCCTCAGCTACTTTCATGGCGCGACCTTCGAAATCGGCATCGTTAAGCTTTTTCACGGCTTCATCCGCTTGCTCGTCTGTGGACATTTCAACAAAACCAAAGCCCTTACAGCGGCCAGTTTCGCGGTCCATTATTACTTTTGCTGACTCAACAGTTCCAGCCTGTTCGAAAATAGCTTTAAGGCTATCGTCGTTTGCCGAATACGGCAGGTTGCCAACGTACAATTTCTTTCCCATAGATGCTAAAAACTCCCAACACAATCTGGTGCCGCCAATGCGAACCAGACCCTGTGCCCGGTTCCAACCATGGGGCAAGCCCATAAGTTAATAGAGAGATGATAGCACAACATGAAGAAAAACGACCTACTTTATTATCCGGGGGCTTGGGCAGGTACAAGCATATCATCTTTTCCGCATCGGTCAGGCATTTGTATCTGCGCGGGTTATCCAAAATCCGCTATAGTTGTGATGATGTTTGAGAAGAAGGGGTACGAGACCATCATAAGGGAGCTGTTTGCCATGCGCAGGCATGGGATACGCCCGGCACTGGAACCGGCAAAGCGGTTTTTAGAGATACTGGGAAACCCGCAAAACCGCTTCCGCACCTTCCACATAGCCGGTACAAACGGCAAAGGCTCCACTACTGCCATGATAGCCTCCATCCTGAAAGGGGCGGGGTACCATACCGGAGCCTACTATTCCCCGCATGTAAGTGATTTCCGCGAGCGCTTCCTTCTGGACGGGAGGTTCTTCCCGAAACGGGAGGTGGCCGATACCCTTCGCTGGATGGGGGGTAAATACGAATCCGCGAAAGGCCGCCCGGAGTTCCTGACTTTTTTTGAATGGGGAACAGCCCTGGCTTTTTGCCTTTTTGCCCGCGCAGGGGTGGATGCCGCCGTGCTGGAGACGGGGATGGGGGGGAACTTCGATGCCACCAACGTAGTCACGCCGGAAGTGGCGGTGATAACCAATGTGTCGCTGGAACATACGGCAATACTGGGCAGGACAAAAATGGAAATCGCCGCCGAAAAGGGCGGGATAATAAAAACAGGGAAACCGGTGGTATGTGGCGACCCCGCCGCCGCAGTGAAAAATGCGATACGCAAAATCGCGGTAAAAAGGAAATCGGAACCATTTTTCCTGGGCGCCGACTTTCGGATATCAAAATCCGGGTTGTTCACCGCCGCCAATGGCGCGGAGTTTACGCTTCTCCCCTCTATGGCGGGGGACTACCAACGGAAAAATGCGGCTCTGGCGGCGCAGGCCGTCATTTGCGCATCGCACTTCCACGTCTCGAAAGACGCGATTGAAAACGGAATCGCGAAAGCGGTACTGCCAGGGCGGTTCGAGGTTGTCGCAACGGGTGGGCGCGAGGTGATATTCGATGTGGCGCACAACCCCGCCGCCATCGTGGAACTGGCAAAGCTCCTCCGTAGGAAAGGGCAAAAATTCGATTTCGTGGTCGGCATACTTTCCGACAAGGATTACCGCCGGATGATAAAAACATTGGCTCCGCTTGCCAGCCGGATGTATTGCGTAGCGCCGGGCGATGAACGCGCCATACCGGCAACGCTGTTGTGCGCCACCGCAAAAAGTTTTGGCGTTAGCGCTATTGCGCTCGCATCACCCGCAGATGTCCCGTTATCCGGCAAGGCGCCGTTGTGCGTCACCGGGTCTTTTACCACCGTGGAAGCGGTAAAAAAGCTCCTGCCGAAATAAAAAAAGGAACGGGGATTTTAAGCCCGTCCCTTTGTTAAACTTTCAAGTGGCAATTAAGGGGTGAACGATTTGGTTATCTCCGTTTTTTCCATTCCCATGCACGGCACGGGGCAAGCGTCTATGCACAGCCCGCAACGCACACAGTTTTTTTCGTCCATCACCATGTAGGTGAAACCCTTTTTCTCCGAGCGCGGCTCGCCGCCGTTTTGCACCTGCACATAATCTTCCTGCAACATCTTTATGCAGTCGTAGGGGCATACGTCCACGCAGTTGTAGCACAGTATGCAGGCCTTTTGGTCTATCACCACGTTGTGGTTGCACAGGTAGCACCGCTCCCCCTGCAGGTAGGTCTCTTCCTCGTTGTAGCCCAGGTCCACTTCCTCTTCCTGGTTTTTGCGGGCTCCCATGTCCAGCGAGAACATGTCCTGCTTTGGTATCAGGTCAAAAATGTTTCCCTTGATGGATTTCCAACTGGTGTAGGAGCCAAGCTCTATCTGCCTGAAGGCTGTGGTGGATATTTTTTCGCTGTGGCGGTTTTTGCCCATCAGGTGGTTATCCACGGCGCGCGCCGTCTTGTGGGCAACGCCGATGGCGGAGATGATATCGCGCGGGCCGGTAAGGTAGTCGCCGGTGACAAACACCTTGCCGATTGAGGTGGCGTAGGTTTTTTCGTCCACCTTGAAATCTTTCCCGAAGTACGAGGTATCCGGCGATTGGCTGATGGCGGCCAGCACCATATCGCACTTTACGGAGACGAATGAGTTCGGAATCTCGCTCACGCTTCTCCTGCCATCCTTGCCCGCCTCGCCCAGCCGCATGCGCGAGAACACTATCCCCTCAACACCGCCGCCGGTTCCTTTTTTAATCTCGTGCGGCGAAAGCATGTACTGGAAATCCACGCCCTCCATCGCTGTCTCGCGCATCTCCCGCTCGTCCACCTTTAGCTCTTTGCGCGAACGGCGGTAGGCAATGGTGACTTTCTTTGCCCCCAGCCGAAACGCGGTGCGGGCGCAGTCCATGGCGGTAAACCCGCCGCCCAGCACCACCACGTTTTCCTTCACTTTTGTGATTGCGCCGGTGTTGACCTCTTTCATGAAATCCAGCCCGTACATCACGCCGGTAGCGTTATCGCCCGGTACATCCAGCTTTGTCGGCACCATGCTTCCCGCCGCCATTATAACGGCGTCATAGCCGTCGGCCAGTTCCTGCATGGTTACATCCTTGCCTACCCATCGGTTGTTTTTCAGCGCCACTCCAAGCGAGAGTACGCGATCCACCTCTTCGTTTATTACCTCTTCGGGAAGCCGGAAACGGGGGATGCCGTAGCGAAGCATCCCGCCAGCCTTTTCCAGCCCTTCGTATATGGAGACCTTATGCCCCCACTGCGCAAGGTCGAATGCGGCGGCAAGCCCGGCGGGGCCGGAGCCGACGATGGCAATCCTTTTCCCCGTCGCCGGGG
>JAHFEI010000125.1 GCA_023248615.1 Nitrospinales bacterium
CGTGGAACTGACCCGCGCCACCATAGTGCTTGCCGGAGCCGAACTTGCCGGAGCCGGGCCGATTGAGGGAACTTGGGTTGGACCTCACTCGAAACTTATTTTTAATAAGGACGGCACGGGCAGGGCGGACGTTGTGAGCCTCAAATGTAGCACCGACACTACATGGTCTACAAACGGCAACGCGCTTACTTTTACCGAGACGAAATCGACATGCAAGGGAATGGAGAGTTTCCTGAACATACCACATAACGGCTATTACTCGATGTCTGCGGATGGCAACAAACTTGTCATGGTCATGCAAAAGGTTCCCCCGTTCCACGCCACCGGCAGTACTGCCATATCAGTAATGGCTAAAGAGGGAACTACTCTTCCTGCCGCTCCGCCGCCGCCTACAGGTTTTACTGCCACCAAGTCCGGCCCTGGGCAGGTTAGCACAAGCTGGGCGGTGGTCTCGGGCGCAGACGCTTACAATGCATTTTGCATGACAGACCCAATGACCGGAAAGAATACTGTGGTGATGGGGGTCTTGTCCGGAACCTCGGCAACATTAACCGGCCTCACGGCGGGACAGAAATATAATTGTTTTGTAAGCGCCCTCAATGCCGGTGGGATGCAGCAATCGAGCATTGTAGCGGTCAGACCATAGGACAGAGAGACGGCCTAAGGGCCATTTCAATGCCCTAAACGGTTATTGTCCTGTTGGACTCTGGAACGGTTTACCAGCCCTCGCCGTCGGTGTACATCGGGTGGATAAGGTCGCGGACCGAGATTATCCCGATTATCTTTGCGTTTTCGGTAACGCCAAGATGGCGCACGTAGTTCTTGTCCATCATGTCGCCAGCTTCCGTAAGGGAGCTGTTGAGGTCGATGGTGAATACCTCTTTCGTCATGATGTCGCCGACTGGTGTCTTCGTAGCGTCTTTGCCGGGAGCCATCACCTTCCTTATAAGGTCGGTGTCTGTGGCAACGCCGACAATCTGCCCTTTTTCTTCGATGAAGATAGAAGAGAATTTTTTCTCCGTCAGCGTCTTTGCCGCATCCATGGCGGTGGATGACAACGGAATGGTATTGAGAACCCGCGCCATCCTGTCTTTTACTTTAACCATCTACTTACTCCCCTCTGGAACACCCTTTTTGGTTTTAGACCCCTTTTTGTAACAGGTAAAATCTATCGAGTCCGTCGGACAAACCTGGCTACAGAAGGTACAGCGGATGCAAAGGTCGCGGTCGATTTCAACTCCTGTAATCCCCTGCTGGGTCAATCCTATGTTCTCGTTATATAGCCTGTTAAACTCCAGTTCAGAAAGCTCGGCCATGCCCAGGCACCTCTGTGGGCAGACATCTACGCAGTTCCCGCAAAGTATGCACGTCTCGGAGTTGTAGGTCCAAGTGTGGCTACACTGGAAACATCGGGCCGCCTCTTCCATGGCATCCTGCTTGTCATAAGTGCGCTCCACTTCCTCAAAGGTTTTCAGGCGCATGTCAATATTGATATTTTCCGGATAGTGGCGCTGAATATTGTCGTATTCCGCCTTTTTGACCGGCACTTGGCTGTTCAGCTTTTCCAGCGGTTTTTCCACCTTGTATTCCCCGCGCGTGTTGCGCAGGTAAGCATCTATGCTGATGGCGGCGCGGTGCCCGTCCGCAACTACGTTAATGACATCCCTGGTTCCCGTGATGAAATCGCCAGTGGCATAAATGCCGGGGAGGTTGGTTTCGAATGTATCGGACTTAACGTCCAGCGTCCCCCAGTTGGTTAGGCGAAGGCCGGACTTGCCGGTGATGAAAGACATGTCTGGCGCCTGGCTGACGGCCGGCATTACATAGTCGGCTTCCAGCACAAACTCGGAGCCTTCTACCGCGCGTGGTTTGCGCCGCCCGCTTGCGTCCGGCTCGCCCAACTCGTTCTTTATGAGCTTCAGGCCGCTTGCATTAACGCCATCCTTTGATACCACTTCCAAAGGAGCTTCGAGGTAGCGAAAAATAATCCCCTCCTCCTCGGCTTCGTGTATTTCCTTCTCGTTTACGGGTATCTCGGCGCGCGTCCTGCGGTAGACGATATAGACAGTTTTGGCCCCAAGCCGGATGCAGGAGCGCGATACGTCCATAGCCGTAAAACCGCCGCCGACAACGGCAACTACCTTGCCAGACATCGGAGGAAGCGAATGGCCCAGGTTGACCAGCCTCATAAAGGTAGCGCCGTGATAAACCCCTTTCAGGTCTTCGCCCGGTACCTTCATATGCACCGCCTTGTGCGCCCCGGCAGCTATTAAAATTGCCTTGTACTCGGCCTGAAGCTCGTGGAACTGTATGTCCTTGCCGACTGCAGTATTGTAGCGTATTTCTACCCCGAGGCGCTTGATGTACTCGACCTCGAAATCTATCACTTCGCGCGGCAGGCGGTAGGCCGGGATGCCATAGCGCATCATGCCGCCCGGGTGCGGAAACGACTCAAACACGGTGGGCCTGTAGCCCAGCTTTGCCAGATCGTGTGCGGTGGTAAGCCCTGCCGGGCCTGCGCCTATAATGGCCACCCTTTCAAGCGTGTTGTACCTTTGCTCCGGCAATTTAAAAGTACTATTGGAATAATCTGTCGCCGAACGCTTCAACTGCATTATGGAAACAGACTGGTCTACCATCCTGCGGTTGCAACCACGCTCGCACCAGTGCTGGCATATCCTGCCGCAAATGGCCGGGAAGGGATTGGTTTCGCGTATCAGCCGGTGTGCCGCGTCGAAATTCCCCTCGCTGATAAACTTGATGTAACCTTCCACATCGGTATGAACCGGGCAGTTGGTCTGGCAGGGAACTCCCTCGTAAACTTTGGGGTCGGATAAAAACTCAAAATCGCGCTTCGAATCAGACATAATACCCACCTTTCTTGTGCATATTCGCCGAGTTGCCTATATGTGCTTTTATGGTACCCATAAAAATCCCCATAGACAACTTATTTTAGCGACGCCAAGTATTCTGTTAAGGCATTTATCTGGTCATCCGTGAAGTTAAGTTTTGTGCCCAATGCATGCCTACCCATCTTCGCCTGCGAGGTAAACAACTCTTTTAGAGCATCCTGAGACATCTTCTGCCCTACATGAGTAAGGTCTTTTGATATCTTTCCACCTTTATTATCAATGGCATGGCAGAACCAGCAGTTTGTCTTAATAAAGAGCCTTTGTCCTACCGGCAACGAGGATAAATTCGGGAACATCCTCTCAAAATCCGTTATGAAGGACGCCTTTTCCGAAGTTGCCTTCTTGGATTTCGACTCGCTGTACATATACTTAACCGGCATCTTGTTCTGCCTAAAGCTCAGGACATACACGGTCAGGGCATGAGCCTGTTTCGTCGTAAAGCCGTACACCGGCATTATGGTAGGCTCCATATGGGTAGCCGGATCGCCGGGTGTGATTTTTGGCGGATCGATGAAGTGCTGGTAAGTCCAGTTGTACTTGTTCTTTTTCCCCTCAACCCATTTCAGCACATGGGTCTGCTCGAATTCATGCTCGGTCTTGTCGCCATACTCCGTCAGATCCGGCGCCAAAACTTCGCCGACACCCCGTATGGTATGGCAGGAGGTGCACTCCAAGGCCATATCGTTTTCCCCGTTTGTGATGTCGCGTGATACCGTCAGCATTTCCGCCCCTGACAGCGTGTACCCCTTTTCGTAGATTCTTTCGTGGCATTTGGGGCAGGATATCTGCACCATGTTATTCGCCCACATCGGGTAATCCCAATGCTCGATATCTTTCGCATGTGCTTCCTCGGTTTCTGTCGCCCTGCCCTGCCCCTGGTGGCAGATGGTGCAACCTATCTTGGCGAACTCATGCTCCCGCGCCGCGGCATGGTAACGGTACGGTTCCGGTGCATCCTTAAACGCCGGGTTGTCTACCCCTTGGTGGCAGGTGATGCACCTATCCGTAACACCCAACTCCGGATTCCATATCTGCTGGATTTTAATAGGTGTGGCCTTAAGCGATGCCAGGATTTCGGGATTCTTTTCCTTTTCTATCTCCATCTTTATGAAGTTCGCCTGGTAGGCGCGCCATTCCACATTGAACTCTAGGCCGACTGTAAATCCAAATAGCGCAAGGAGTGAAACGGCGAATATCGCATACATAAGGTTCTGGTTGCGCGTCCAGAGGTAAATGAACGAGAGGACGTTTACTATCAGTATTCCGGCTACTATTTTTTCTACCATCATGTACCCCGTTAAATCTTGAACCAGGGGGTTTCAATTATGTACTTAACGTTAAACCCAAGCCTGAGAATGATTTTTACAAAAGTGCCGACCATCATCATCACGTGGCTTTGCACCACAAAATACTTTATGTATCCAAGTTCCTTCAGGTAATAATCGAGCTCTTTTACCTTTTTGGAGTTAGGGAACAATTTTGTAACTATCAGCGGCAACACCATTCCGATGGTGGCGAACCCTATGATAAGCGCAAGCCCTGTGCCAAGCGGGAGGGACTTCAGCGCAGCGCCGCCCTCTTTCAGGTGCACACCCTCGCGCACCCACGTGCCGGAGCCGATATCGTAATCAATAAAGGGCCAGTATAGTTGCCACGATGGGCCGCGCAAAAGCTGGCCGACGACTATGAGCAGGAACCAAAAAGAGATGCCGACCGTAAAAAATCCTACGGCGAAACGGCGTTTTCTGAAATCATAGTTCCCCTGCTCGGTAGGCGTCACGTCTACATAAGGGATAAGCATAAGCCCGATGAGTATCTGCTGGGGCAACATGACGCCCGCTATCCACGGGTCGAAATAAACCAGCAACTCTTGCAGTCCGATAAAGTACCAAGGCGCTTTGGCGGGGTTGGGCGTTTTGGCCCACTCTGCCATTTCCTCCAGCGGCGCGTACGCAAGGAACGATACGCCCCACAGGATTATCGTGATGAACAGCATCATCAAAAAGATTATCCATATCAGGTTCGGCCATGAGGAAACGCGGGGATACCCCGGCTTGTTCATGAGCATGTAGCCAGACTTGTCGCTTCTAACTTGTTCTTCCATATTCCCCCCCTCTCCAGGACTCACAGCGGCCCTGAGAAGCCGTCTTTTCTTATGCGCCAGAAATGAAACACCATCAGCAGTGTTGCAATCAGCGGTAACCCGACACAGTGCCACACATAGGCGCGAACCAGCGCATTTGCGCCTATCCTGGTGCCGCCGATAATGGCGAACCGGATATCGTTATCTATCTGCACACCCAGCAACTCGTGGAACGGCCCTTCGTAGCCCATAAGCGGCGTGGCCGAGGCCATGTTCGTGCCGACGGTAACGGCCCAAAACCCGAGTTGATCCCACGGAAGCAGGTAGCCGGTAAAGCTGAGCATCAAGGTAAGCAACAACAGAAGAACGCCAACTACCCAGTTAAGCTGGCGCGGCATCTTGTAAGAGCCGGTGTAGAAAACGCGCATCATGTGCAACATCACGCACAACACCATGGCGTGCGCCGACCATCTGTGCATATTGCGCAGGATAATGCCGAACGGCACCATAAACCGCAGGTCCTTCATGTCGCTAAAAGCCCGGTGTTCCTCCGGCACATAGTAAAACATCAGCAGGATGCCTGTTAGCGAGAGCAACAGGAACAGGAAAAACGTTATCCCTCCCATGCACCACGAGTATCGTAGCTTCAGCCCATGCTCGCCGACCTTTGTGGGAAAGATATGCATGTAGAAGCTGGATCGCATGACAGCCATCCGCTTGAGAAGCGTATTCGGGTAGCCGACGCGGAAAATGGATTTGTATATCGGGTTACCGGTTATCAAACCGCCGACAAAATCGAGTATTTTCTTTAACGGGGTCTTGCTTTGTCTTTCTTCCATCTTCTTTACGCCTTTACGACTGGACTGGCAGGAAAAACGGCGGTTTGACTAACGCCAGTTTTTCATCGTCGTGCCAGTAAACGTCCTTGTGTTTTTTGGTTGTCTGCAGGTTTGAGCGGCGGATGCCAAGCAACCCCGTGGTTACAATCATGGAGCCGTCAGGCGACAGTGAAAATTTGGGCCGGTAAAGCGGCTCTGGCGCGGGGCCGCCGATAACCTCCCCCTCCACGTTAAAGACCGAACCGTGACAGGGACACTTGAAAAGGTGTTCGCTGGGAAACCAGTTGGGCGTGCAACCCAAATGTGTGCAAACGCCCACAAGCCCGTATATCCCCTTTTTGTTGCGCAATATCCAGACGCGCTGGCTCTTCTTCCAGCGCTCGTCCACAACCACAGCCTCAGCTCCTGTGGGGGAGACATACTCCTCCGGCTTGCCAGCGTTGAATGTAGAACGCGGCTCGTACAAGACGCCGGGATAAAAAAACTTCGCTGCGGCTGCGCCGACGCCTCCGAAGAGAGCCACCATCGAGCCCCATCCGACGAAATTGAAGAACCGCCTTCGTGAA
>JAHFEI010000126.1:0-3940 GCA_023248615.1 Nitrospinales bacterium
TATTACTATATCGTCACGGCGATGGGATCGTCGGGCGAGAGCGTTCCTTCCACGCAGGTTTCCGCCACGCCGCAGGCGCCGATGGTCTCCATTGCCGCGGGGCAAGAGTACAGCCTCATGCTGAGGAGCGATGGCTCGGTATGGGGATGGGGAAACAACCAATACGGGCAACTGGGCAGCACCGGCGTTTCCACCAGCAGCATCCCGGTGCAAATACGGCTGAAAGAAGGCGGCTATCTAACCGGCATAACCTCGGTGACCGGGGGCTATTTCCATGCATTGGCCATCGGCGGCAACGGCGATGTCTGGGCGTGGGGACGGAACGATTACGGCCAAATTGGCGATGGCACCGTTCTAAACAGGTACTTTCCCGTCAAAATTGGCGGGTTGTCCGGCGTTGTGGCCGTTGAAGGGGGCGGATACCACTCCATCGCCCTCAAAACGGATGGAACCGTTTGGACATGGGGAAACAACCAATACGGGCAGCTGGGGGACGGCGGCACAATTCAACGGAACTCGCCGGCCGCGGTCGGCGGCCTCTCCGGCATAACCGCGGTGGCGGCGGGCAACTTCTACTCCATCGCGCTCAAAAACGATGGAACCGTTTGGACGTGGGGAAACAACCAATACGGGCAACTGGGGGACGGCGGCACAATCCAGCGGAACTCGCCGGCGGCGGTCGGCGGCCTTTCCGGCATAATCGCGGTGGCGGCCGGGGCGCACCATGCCGTCGCGCTGAAAAAAGATGGAACCGTTTGGACATGGGGACATAACCTTTACGGACAGCTGGGCGACGGCGGCACAACCCAGCGGAACTCGCCGGTGGCGGTCGGCGGCCTCTCCGGCATAACAGCGGTGGCGGCGGGCAACTTCTATTCCGCCGCGCTTAAAAACGATGGAACCGTTTGGACGTGGGGAAACAACCAATACGGCCAGCTTGGATACGGCACCGTTTCCAATACCACCGGCACCAGCACAGTCACCACCACGCCGCTGCCCGATAGCAGCATCCCCGTTCAAGTGAGCCTTGTCGGCGTAGTATCATTGGCGGCGGGCGGATCCCACCTCACCGCGTTTTTGGGTGACGGCACCGCCTGGGGATGGGGCTGGAACAAGTATGGCCAAATCGGGGATGGAACCGCGCTGAACCGACCGACGCCAACGCAGGTATCCGGGGTTACCGCCACTATTTTGTCACCGACCGGCGTTACCGCCGTTGCGGGAGCGGGCAAAGTAACGATCGGTTGGACCGCCTTCACCGGGGTTACAGGCTATAATATCTACTGGTCAACCAATCCAAATGTGAATCCGCTCAACGGCACAAAGATCGCCAACGTCACGCCGGGGTATGTCCAAACCTCTCTCGCCGCCGGGACTTCTTATTACTACATTGTGACGGCCGTGGGAGCTACCGGTGAAAGCGCGCCCTCGATGGTGGTTTCGGCCACGGCGCAATAACCGGCATTGGGGCGTCACGCCAAAGGAAGCTTCTTCGTATCGCCCCTGGCTTTTACGGAAGGGAGATACGGGGCTATTTTCTTAATGACCGATTCTCCCGTCGCGCGATAGGAAGTAAGCTTTCCGCCGATAATGGAAATCAGCCTCGCCTTATTCAAATCCTCAAAATGAAAAAGCGTTTCCCTGGATCGTCTGAACGGGCTCCCGCCGCCTGAAGGCAAAACCCTCAGGCCCGCGAAAGAATCCAGTACATCCCCGGCCCCCGCTGAACGAAAACGGGGGAAATACCGCCCCGCCGTTTCCAAAAGGTACTCGATTTCGTTTTTAAGGGGAACCGTGGCGGACGGATCGCCTGTATAACCGGTTTCGGTGGTTCCGATCATGGTTTTGTGCTTCCACGGCATTACAAAAACGCCGCGCCGGTCCCGTGGGGCCTCGACATAATAAATCCCCTGCTCAATTTTTCCTTCCAGGATGATGTGGCTCCCCTGGACAAGATCCACCGAAACCGTTCTCTGCACGGGAACTATTTTTTCTAAAATCATGTTGGCCCAAGGCCCGCCGGCGTTAACAAGACATGAAGCCCTAAGCCCGGACGTAGCGCCCTTCTCTTCAAACGCCACCGTCCATCCGCCGTTTTCAAAAACCGCGCCGGCGAATTTTGCGGGCATATAGAGCTCCGCTCCCAGTTCCATAGCCGAATTCATCACCGCCTTGGTGAGAAGGCTGTCGTCGGTCTGGGCTTCGTGGTACTGAAAAACCGCCTGAATGCCATCGACATCCATTCCATCAAGGTTTCCCCATTCCCTTTTTGGAACCAGAATGAATCCTGAATCCCGGTTAAAGCCGGAAAGGGCGTAATACAAAGAGAGCCCCGTGCGGATAACCCAGGGGCGTCTGGCCGTTTCACGGTACACCGGAATAAAAACCTTCTTCAATGCAACAAGGCCGGGGGCATTTTTTAAAAGAAGTTCGCGCTCATGCAGGCATTCTTTTACCAGCGATAATTGCGCCGTTTCAAGGTATCTGAGTCCGCCGTGAATAAGCTTGCTGGATTTTCCCGACGTACCGCTTGCAAGCCCTTTCATTTCCAGAACCGCCGCGGAATACCCCGCCGCGGCCGCCGCCTGCGCCGTGCCGGCTCCATGTATTCCTCCGCCGATTATCGCTATGTCATAGCTTTTGGAATTCATTTAATTCCTTTTCCCCGGAAGGCGTTCAGCATTTCCCCGATTTGCATCGTTTCGATCATATCGGCTCCCAGCCCGAGCCATTTTTTGGCCATGGCCGGATCGGTAATTTCGTACAGCGCCCACTTCCAGTTCCCTTTCCAAAGCGCTTCCGGCGCGGGGGGAATTTTTTCATAATTGCAGAAAAGATAATCGGGAGATAACGACTCCGCCGTTTTTCTTGACTCATCGTTATAGCGCCGCACCACCCAGCCGGTTTTGCGCCAGCCTTGCCTCCTTGCTTCCCCTAGCGGGGCGGTTGCGAAGGAAATGGCGATGCACCTTTCCATGACCGGCTGTATCGCCTCGATAACGGCCCCAACCATGACCCCGGTTCCGAAACGCTCGAGGCTCTCTTCCTTAAACTCCACGAACAGGCTCACCGCGGGGTTTTCCGATAGGAGTTTAACCATATCCCGCAGCGTGGTTATTTCCGTTCCGGCAAATGCCCCGCCAAAGCGGGAAGGCTCTCCGAAACGCAAACGGGAAAGCTCTTCAAAGGAAAGCTCCATTACCGTTCCCCCGCAACCCGAGCTTCTGGCAAGGCCGGGGTCGTGATGGAGAACCGGGATAATATCGGACGTCAGCTGAATATCGCATTCCAGAAAAAGGGCCCCCGCCTCAACGGCTTTCGCCATGGCGATCAGGGTATTTTCGGGATACTTCCACGCATATCCCCTGTGCGCCACAAAACAAGAGGATTCTGATTTCATAGTTATTGCGGCCATTATACCCGGGCGGGGATTTATCCGGAATTATGCACTTGACATACAAAGTAAACGAACTAAATTATGGCTTTGTTACGCCACTCTTTTTCAATCGCGTCATTTTTTCACGAACGGGTTTTGGGTCAACTTTAAAGAAGGCTGATATGGCCTGTTCAGGGGTGAGGGGATGAAGAGATAGAAGATGAGAGGGGCGGGTAGGTTTTTGTTTCATATATGATACTCCTCCAAAATATTTGGAAGTTCCCCTATCGGAAGAACCCAACTTTTCGGGACATGAGTTCTCGTGTGATTTCGTAATTCTTCCATTCTTCGCCCCAAATAATAGGGTCCATCTACGATTACAAAAAGAGCGCAAGCTCGGTAATTACAACTATGAAAATTTCTTAGAAGAGTTATCATTTCTTGATATTGGCTGTCTTGATTTCCCCCTCCTTCTTTTGTGTATTTGTGCATTGCGTAACAAGTGGTGTTGCCGGTTATCCATCTAAAATCCAGTGATTTTCCAGGTCTGTTCCCAATTTCCCC
>JAHFEI010000126.1:3950-6365 GCA_023248615.1 Nitrospinales bacterium
CACTATGTCCAATCTTCCAATCCAATCAGCGGCAACATTTTCATGTAATCCTGTTCGACGCGGCTCCTTAGCAAAATGCGCGGCAAACATCGGATCAGTTCTGACTTTATCCTCAACCTCTGCTTGGTGAAAACCGAATCTTGAAATAAAAAGGCGAATTCGCTTGAGAAGTCTTTTGCTTCTTGATTGAAGTTCGGCGGGAACGTCTTGGGCGTTTCTTATCCATTCCGCTCTCTCCAATTCATCGTAATCGGGTGGTTCAATTGGCATAGCTTAAAAACCCTCTAGCTAAATCCCAGTCAAGTCGCCGCCGATACATACCGTCTTTTCGCACACCCCGATAGCAAGTCATCAGCACATCTTTGGTATTCTCCCGAAAATTTGATAAAATTTTATTACAATCTGAAATGTTTACTTTCCACGGCACAGACACCTTAGTAATATGCCGCCCTGTGTTTTTCACCTTATAATTCTTTAATTCGTTGACATCACAAAAACGTATACTTGCCTCTTTGGTATTATCCAGCGCAATAAGCCCAAGATTGCCGTCCGGGTCGTTAAATCTTATTTTAGAGGCTTGGGCCGAAGATGGACGCTGTTTCTCCAATTCGGACAATAGCCCCACCTTCTGTTTTCCAGAATAAATAATCACTTCCCTGACCGAATGCGGTTCAAAGAGTGCAAGACCCACTGGATGTTTTGTGTCGGCAAATATTGAGCTTGTAAGGCTAATGAATGTATGCAATCTTTCCTGATGTAAATTTGAGCGAATAAATGATTCGGGAACCAATGCGGCAACGTACCCACAATTTTCAAGGCACGTTGTCAAAGCCAGCTTGTACAAATCATCGTATTCAGTATTTGGAAATGGTAATCCCCTAAATGATGCAATATTTTTTGCTAACCACGGGGGATTGGTAACGCATACATTAAAACCCTTCGGGAAATCCATAATAGTGTCTCGCTTCACCACTCCGGATGCTCTAGGTTCAATATCAAAGGAACTCCATTTTTTAACCTTGTCCAAATCTAAAAGATGGCGAATAAGATAATCCGCACCAGCAAAAGGTTCTAATACAGGTTCTTTTGGTAATCCAGCTCGATTACCCCACGCATTGAAAGGAAGACAATCGAAAGGATTTGCAGTGGTGAAATATTGACCGTTTGCACGTTTATAATCGTGGTAGGAAGTTAAAAAAAAATTCCGCTGATTCATCCTTCCCCACCTTTGAGGGCCGTTCCAAGTTTTTTATACGGCACCCTTTTCCCTTCGATTCCACTCACAGCCATTTCCGTGCGTTCTCCATCCGTCTTTTTTCGATTCGACCACCGGAAGGAAAATTCATCACAATAGCGATGTAAATGCTTTTTGCTTACATGGTGAAAAGTACCATGAACGCCCCTTTTGAGCAAGGCGAAGTAGCTTTCAGCACTATTGGTGGTAATAGCGATCTCTTCACCTTTGGAATATTCTCTGATGCTGTGATTAACGCTTTCATGACCACCGCCAAATTCTTTGCCGATTCCCTTATAGCACTTGCTCTCATCCGTCATTATCGTGGAGGCTTTATCCACATTCTCTCGGATGACACCTTTTAAGGTTTTAGCGCAAACATATTCAACTGGACCGGAACGCGCCCGTCCGTTACGCTCAATAAGGGCAACCACCGGAGTTTTGTTCGTACCATTAGGACCAAATCCCTTTTGGTTCGGGATGACCTTGCCTTTCTTGTCTTTTTTCGGTCTTCCTGGTTTACCACCTACCCAAGTCTCGTCCACTTCAACAATGCCTTTTAAAGCTCCGGCAAGTGGCCCCTCCTGCATGGCAAAGCGTATCCTGTGGGCTAAGTGCCAAGCCGTTCTATAAGACCCCAAACCCAGATTTCGTTGAAGCTGTAAAGCCGATACGCCCTTCTTATGAGAACACATGGAATGGAATGCCTGAATCCATTGCCGATAAGTGATATGAGAATCCTCCATAATCGTGCCAACCATAACGGTGAAATGTTGTTTGCATTCGTAACACCGATGCAATCCATCCCGAACGCTTTTTACCTTGCCCTTTATCCGGGCAACATTTTTACTTTTGCAATGCGGACAAACCGGATCTTCGGGCCACCTAATGCTTTCAAGGATATGCAAGGCTTGCGGTTCGGAGAGTCTGCAAACGTCAATGAAAGCCATTTCATGCAGTGTCTTAAATTTCGGCGGTTCGTATTTCACAACATTCTCCTTTTTTCCTGAGAATATTTTACGACCCTAAAGCCTGTATGTCAAGTGCATAATTCCGGATTTGTAGCGAGCACATAATATGTCCGGGTTTGGAGCACATGAGTTGTCCGGTTTTGTAAATTGTCCGGGGAGGGCGATTTATGAATCGGACGGCGTTCATGCAGGAGGTGCTTCAGATGCGTT
>JAHFEI010000127.1 GCA_023248615.1 Nitrospinales bacterium
TACACACTGGTGAACACCGAATCGAAAACGGCGGTGTTTGGCGTGGGACTTGGCGACGCCAAGACAGGCGAGGGATTTTTTATGCCGATAATAGGCGAAGACCATCTTGCCGCCCTTCCCTACGAAATAATCCTGTCCGACAACAAGGCTACCATGCTTCATGGCAGGTTCCGCATAGCCCTTCACTGGCCGTCGCTGACTATGGGGACGTTTACAAAGATAATCGGGACGCCGGGTGATATCGAAACCACGATGAAGAGCCTTACAAAGTAGGTAGGGAAAGGACAAACAGGTTTACATGCAGTAAGTAAATTGACGGGATGGTTTCTGTGGAAACACAACCATGCCGCCATAGGGGTCTAAAACTTTTTTGGGAGGTTTGGTTATGGTGAATTGGTTAAAGCAAAGTAAGCCGCTAAAGCCGCATATCGCCGGACGTGGCGGAAACAGGCTGTTCCTGTTCGCGCTTGGCGCGGCCATGACCGCGTTGGTTTGTGCCGGGTTTATGCCAGCGCGGGCCGATGCGGCTGAAAAAGGGCATGACTATGTAATCTCCATCAACTACGAGTTGGGCATGCACTGCACCGGCTTCGATTTCTCGTACTGCTGCGTCCTTCCCCCGTACAACAGCATCCAGTCGCAGGTGGTAAAACACGGCAGGCTGGACAAGGGAAAAGACAATATGCCCGTACTGCTGGCCGCCGACCCCAAGGAGGATGATGTGCTGGTGGATGGCCCCAAGCGCTACAAGCTCCACTACGAGCATGTGGACAACTCCTACTCCGAAGGCAACAAGATGGCCTACTGGAACGTGCCGTACGACCTAAACGGCAACGGCAACCCGTATGAAGCTGGCGAGAACGTGGCAAACGCCTATTTCCACCACCTCTACGTATATGCCGACTTGGCGGGTAGCAACCCGAAAGGTACCAGCGCCGACAAAGACAAGCTACGCGTGGGCATCGAAATTCCGGTCAAGGTAGACTCAGGCCCCTCCGGCCAGCCGGTTTCAAACGGCTTCCTCAAATACTCCGGCGATAAGGGAACAATAGTGTTCACCAAAAGCCCGGTGCTGGATAACGTCCCGATTGTACTGACCAACCCTGGCATATTCGATGCGCTGGGCCTGCCGCTGACACCGTTTTCCGATAAGGACGCGTCCAAGGGGCTTTTGAAGCTGGAAGAGAAAGATATCCAGCCCTACCAGCTTGCCCGCGTAACGATGGTTGACGCAAAAAGCGGCAAGGCGGTTATCGACTCGACCGGGAAACCGGTATCGTTCACAGGCACAAACCCGATAGACGTGCCGAACTGCTATAACTGCCACTCGAACGCAAACGCCAACGGCGCGGAGTTTAACAAGTACAAGGCGGAATACACATACTGGAAATCCGTCGGGTCATCCGACTGGTTCGCCAAGCTTAAAGCCACCGCCATATCCATAATGGAAATACACGACTCCAAACATGGCACGGAGTTCCTGAAAGGTTACAGCGCCACCGCCACAGGCAACCGCCTGGGCCGCCAGCCTGTCCTTTGCCAGGAATGCCATGCGGATAACGTGATAGCAAAACTTTCTTCCAAGACTGTCGGCGAAGTTGTCCCCGGTGCGAAGGACGATGCGAAAGGCCGCGTCATTATGCCGCTTACCGAGGCGATACACTCCGTACACCAGAAGGTGCGCCCGCTGTCCGATTCGCAAGGCCGCACCGGCGCTTGCCAGGGATGCCACCCGGCGCACCGCTTCGATAGGAGCATGGCCGGGTACCCGATAAGCGATACCGGCGAAAACAACTACGCCAAATCCGATAACCGCGATGCGGCGGGCGGCTGTTTTGTGGGACGCGATGCGCATTCCAACCCCAATATGCGCAAGGAACTGGGCAAAACAGGCCCGAACCTCAATTCAATCGGGCAATACCTGGCAAAGAACGTAGTGTATGAAAAGGGCAAGTACAAGGGCCTGTGGTGTACCAACTGCCACAACCAGCTTACCCGCGAACTTTACCAACGGGATAACCTGAAGAGCGCCTTCAACCCCGGCGACAAAGAAACGTTGCGCAACAAATCGCTTGCCCAGATTGCGGAAGCTATCGGCGTAAGCGAAGGGGAACTTGTAAGCAAGTACATCGACCCGAAGGTTCCGTTAACAGGAGATGATAATGGCAGTGGCGTAGCGCTGACATGGGCCAAGAAAAGGCTTGTGCCGGATATCGCAGTCATAGAAATTGCCAATGGCGGCCCGGTAGCAAGCAAGGATGTGGATGGCGATATAAGCGTTCATATACTTTCCGCTAATCCGAGCGATGCCGGGAAGTTTGCCAGCAATGGCCTTGCCGTCCCCTATGAGGCCGCTACCCATGGTCGCGACTACTGGCTGTCCGCTGGCGCACCGCACTGTGCGGATTGCCATGCGGCGCCGTTTGTGGAAGGACAAGGCGGGGTTGCGTTCCCGATTAACCAGCCGGGCAAATACTCCCTCATGCGGTACTCCAAGGGCCATTCAGGCCTTGCCTGCCAGGCTTGCCACGAGTCCATACACGGCCTCTATCCGGTAAACCCGAAGGTGGACAAGACCACCTACAACCAGGCCGCCAGCATGAATCCGGATGGTAGCCACGGGCCTGTAAAGTGTGCCTCCTGCCATGTGACCAATGCCGCAGGCGTACCGAAGGTTGCAGCGGGACGCGACTACAAGGGCAAGAAAATCGGCAACGATTACAACGCGGCTATAGCGTACATGCACTCTATAGCGCCCGACCTTGGAGGAGCCATCCCCAAGTAACGCAGAAGGCTTGATGCACAATGGCCGACGATTAAAAACCGTCGGCCATTTTATTTTGGCAAATGACAACCGGAAACCATATGGACGCGTGGACGCTGGGATAAAAGTTGGTTTGACCAACAGGCTTTTTTCGTATCCGCGCATCCGCGTCCCCGTGGTTTAATTCCCAATCCATTTGAACAGGGGAACGATGAATATTTTGAAGTGGACAATCATGGCTCTTATACTTGCGGTGCCGCTTGTTCCCGCCGTTACCCATGCAGATACGCCGATAGCCAAGGTTGCCGGGCGCACAATAACTGTGGAGGAACTGCAAAAAACGCTCAACAGCACCCCATACGGCATGCCATCCCCCAATACGCCCACCCCGGCGGGGCGGGAGTTAATGCTGAAAATGCTGGCGGAAATAATCAGCGCCGAACTTTTGCACGGCGAGGCGGTATCGCTGGATATTGCGGCAACGGAGGGTTTCAAAACGGAAGCCGGGAGATACCGCAAATCTATGCTGGCCGACATGTACCGAAAAAAACTGTTCGCCAAGGCGGTTATCGACGATGCGGAAGCGCTGAAGAAATACGCGAAAGAAAATTCCATACCCGAAGAGGCGGCGCAGGCATTGCTGCAAAACAAAAAACGGAAAACGCTGGTCGCGGACGAAAGTGCGCGCCTTTTCGACCTCTACAAAGTACAGTACTCCCCATCCGTCGCAAAAGACGATATCAACAAGTTCAAGGATGACCATCGGCTGGTCTCTTCCTCCGCATTCGATATCAACTACGGCGACATTAAAAATATCCTGAAAGAATTCGGAAACACAAAAAACGGTTTACTGAGCCTGCTGGCCCAATCAGTAGAGCTGGAACTTTTCGCGGCAGAGGCAAAAGGCCAAGGCATGGACAAAAACCCCTCTTTTATTGCGGATATGGCCGACTTCGAGAAAAACCTGTTAATCGCATCGCATCGTGAAAACCTCAACAAAACATTCCTGCCGAGACCGGAGGAAACAAAAGACTTCTTAAGCAAAAACAGATACCTGCGCGTAAAGCCCCGAACCGCAAACGTCCTCATGGTAGTGACGAATACGGAAAAAGAAGCGGCCAACGTGCGCAAAAAAGTGCAAAACGGCGGCAACTTTTACGAGATGGCAATAGACGTGTCAATAGCTCCCGATGCAAAGGTGACCGCCGGGAGAGTCAACCCCATAGTGATAGGCGAACACCCGTATACATCCATAGACAAGGCGCTGTTGGCCCTTAAACCGGGCGAAATATCGAAACCAATCAAAGGCGACAAAGGTTACAGCATCTTCAAGCTTATGGATATCTCACCCAAAGAGGCCAGAAGCGACTCCGAAATGAAGGAGTATGCGGTAAGGGCAATTACCGGGATGAAGATGGCAAAACATATCGAGAAACTGCGCCAATCTGCGCAGGTGGAACTCTATCCCGCCATAAAGGAGATGGGTAGCGGCAGGTGACTTTATAATTTCAGGTGCAGACTGACATGACATGCTTGACAGGTATCCGTGGCGCGGGGTATAAATCGCTCATGTATAAACATGTTTTTGCCTCCGCCCTTTTTTCCCTCTGCATCTTGGTCGTTGGATACGGAAACAGCGCCGCTGACGAGTTGCCGCCATTGGGAATTCCCAAGGCAGATCAGGTACATGCTCCACGGGCCACCAAAAACCCTGCCAAAAGCACTAAGCCTACCGCCCCGAAGATTGATGAGTCCATATACAAAAACTTTGAAGCGGATGTGATAGGGAAGAGCGGCACACCGGAAGGCAGGGAAGAGATAAAAAGAGCCGATGACTCTTACGGGCAAAAGCTCCAGGAATCTAAAAGCGCTGAAGAGGCGGAACATTACAGAAGATTATTAGCCATCATCGCAAAGCACAAAGGGAAAGCGGGAAAGCCAGCCAAGAAATGAGGCTGGCATCCATCGCCACATCCGTTTTAAGCATATCAGTCCTACAAGCCACGGTTCCCGCCCTCTCAAGCAGGAACCGGCTTGCAGTTCATCAAAACGCTAAGGTGATGTCCGCATCGCAGGCGTAGTCAAGGAAAGTACTTGCCCCGCCTATTTCGATGCCATCTATCAGGTCTTCCTTTTTGACGCTCATTACGTCCATCGTCATCTGGTAACCTATCATCCTGACGCCCGACTTCATGCACGCTTCCAGCAACTTCTCATAGGAAGCGACGCCAGCCTTGTTCATCCAGCTTTTCATCATCATGGTGGCCACGGATGTCATGCCCGGAAGCATGCCCATAATGTTCGGCACGCCGATGGGAATGGACGGGAATGGTGGCGGAGCCGCCGCGTTTCCGATGGGGGATACCTTAAGGCATGCATTTTTCTTGATTATATCGAGGCCGTAAAACGAGAAGAATATGGCGGCCTCCATATCCATCGCCACAGCCGTACTCGCAAGTATAAGCGGCGGGTACGCCTGGTCTAACGAACCATTCAAGGCTATAATCGCTATTCTCCTGGGTTTTTCTTCGCTCATTTGCACTCCCCCTTATTTCTTTTTTACGTAGAAGGTGAACACGCCACCGTCTTCTTTTTGTTCCACTATCGTGTTGCCGGTACGCTTGGCCCACGACGCCATGTCGTTCACAGAACCCTTATCGGTAGCCAGCAGTTCCACGATATCGCCGGAGTTCAACTCCTTCAGCGCATTTTTGATGTCCAAAATCGGCTCCGGGCAACACTTGCCTTTACAGTCCAATACTTTTACCACCTGCATTTTACATTTCCTCCAAACACTAATTGTTAGAACTGCCTAGTCTTCAAATACCCTTCGTTTGATACGGTATTTCTTCAGCTTGCTATGGAAATTCTTGTAGTCAAGCACGGCTTCCTTTGCGGCGGCGCTTATGTTCCCCTTATGTTTTTTCATGACATGCGTGAGGTAATGCGTTTCAAACGACTCTATGACCTTTTTCTTCGAATCGTGGAATGTGTTCTCAAATGAGCCAACGGCTAGGTGGTTTCCATTGCCGCGCGAATCGGGCATTTCTATCTCGTCCAGCGAATCTTTTGTGGCAAGGACTACCGTGCGCTCAATGATGTTCTCCAGTTCGCGCACATTGCCCGGCCAATCGTAATTGATAAGCGTGGACATGGCAGACGGGGTGATGGATTTAATCTCCTTGTTGTTTTTTTTGCAGAACTTCCGGATGAAATGGTTTGTAAGCAACGGAATGTCTTCCTTTCGCTCGCGCAGGGATGGCAGGTAGATAGGTATCACGTTCAACCGGTAAAAAAGGTCAATCCGGAAAACATTATCCTGTATAGCCTTTTCGAGGTCCCTGTTGGTCGTAGCGATTGTCCGCGCATTCACGTGGAGGGTTTCGGAGCCGCCCATGCGATCGAACTCCCCTTCCTGCAAGACACGCAGTAGCTTCGACTGGACGGCAAGCGATATCTCCCCGATTTCATCTAGGTAAATGGTGCCGCCGTGTGCGCGCTCGAATTTCCCCTTCTTCTGTGCGATAGCCCCGGTGAAGGCGCCCTTTTCGTAGCCAAACATCTCCGCCTCCAGCAACGTTTCCGGGATG
>JAHFEI010000128.1 GCA_023248615.1 Nitrospinales bacterium
TTATCCCCATATCCCCGTTCAGCGGTGCTGGGCGCACAAGATACGGAACATCGTGGACAAGGTGAGGAAGAAGGATGCCGAGGAGGTGAAAAAAGACCTACGGAAAATCTACTGCGCCAAAGACGGCGTGAAGGCCAGAAGCGCCGCGCGGGACTTCGCCGACAAATGGGAATCGGCGTATCCATCGGCCGTGAAGTGTTTAAAAGCCGACTTGGACGACCTGTTGGCGTTCTTCCGGTTCAAAGATCAAACGTGGAGGAAGGCAACGAGGACGACCAACGCCATTGAAAGGAGGTTCCGGGAAGTACGGAGAAGGACGAGGCTGATGGGGGTGTTCAGCGATAAAACCAGCATGGACAGGGTGCTGTATGCTGTTTTTGCCCACGAAAACAAGAAACAGGGCGCGGTTCCCCTTTTTGCCCTGACACAAAATTCTTGACGTTACCAATGAAAGGCTTCTTGGACGCGGGAAAAGTCGAAGGTGTGTGCGCGGTACGGCAGGCTGAAAAATGGCCAAAACTTGACCGAAAGGCTTATTTAACATATAGTAGACTTAAGGTAAGTTGTAAGGAGATTCTGGTTATGCAGGCTCTTGGTTTGCAAACGGTATTGGGTATGAGCAACGCTGTTGAGCGTGTCCAGCAGACTGCGCAGTTGCACGGCGCTGTTGTGTCCGACCAGTTTAAGGATATTCTGGAGAAGCAGAACGACCTGAAAAAGACAGAGGTGCAGGCTTCCGAACAGTCGGCCACCGAAGTCCAGATCAGGGAGGATGCCCGCCGTAATAACCGCCAGTCCGGGCGCGAGCCGGAGCGGGAAGCCAAGAAAGAGGGTGCGGCAGAAGAGGCCGTGGTTATACCTGTTGCCGCCGCTGATGAATCTTCCCATGGCCGCCTGTTAGACATAAAAGTTTGAACTGCTTTCCGTTTGGGGGTTTTTCCTTGTGACAGGGTGGGTAATATTCCAGCTTATTCTCGATATCATAATTTTCTCGTTGGTTATAGTGTTTGTCCTGCGCGATTCCAAGACGAAAAATAATGCGCCGAACATAAGCGAACTCCGGCTTCTTGTGCAGGAGTTTAAAGATGCCGTAGAAAAAAGCGAAAAGGTGGCGCGCGACCTGGACGCGCAACTGCGCGGAAGGAAAGAGATGATGGGCGGAAGCAGAACGCAAACAACCGGCGTGGCTTTGAAGGAGCATGTGGAAGCAAAGGCTGTAGTGAAGGGTGGTGGCGCGCCAACTGGCGACTCACCTACGCTTGAGACGATAGAGGAACATAAACGCAATGTTGCGACTCTTTACAGGCAGGGTATGCCCAAGGACGAAATCAGCAAGCGCCTTGCCATATCGCTACCGGAAGTTGAATTGATAGTCGCAATGCTGTCCATAAATGATTAACTTCGGTGATATCGGCCCCTCCCTGCTAAAAGTCCTTTTACAGCCGCGCAGTTCGGATTTCGAATCCCGCTTCACCAAAGGCGAAACTCTGCAAGGCTGGGTGACAAAACCTTTGGGCCCGGATAGCGCCATCATACGGTTGCGCGGGGTGGATATGACGGCAAGCACCCCCAAGCCGTTGGTGCAGGGGCAATCGATAATGGTGAAGGTGGAGCAACTCAAGCCGCAACTTGTGGTTTCTCTGTTGTCCAACGACACGCCAGTGCAGGAAAAAACCGCCGCGTTATTGCGTATGTATCTCCCATCGGCCTCGCCGGTAAGCACGGTATTGGGTGATTTGGCAAAGTTGTTTCCCTATCTTTCCGCGTCCGTGCTTAAAGGCTCCGGGCTGGAAAAAGTGTTGGAAGACATTCAAAAGGCCGTAAAGAAACCGGATGGCGATTCCAAAAACATTTTGCAAATGATAGGGCTGTTCCACGAGTCGGAGCTTTTAAACGGCGCCCCCACGCAAAACCTCAAGCGTTCCCTGCTGGTGGTAAGGCAGAATATCGAGCGACTGATGGAAAAAGACCCGAAGCCGTATCACGGCATGCTGAAGAAGGTGAACGATGCGCTTGCCAATATAGAACTGGGCCAGTTGGTAAACACCTCCAGCGGCTCGGAAGCGAAAAGCTGGCAGATACCGTACTGGA
The DNA here is from genome assembly GCA_023248615.1 of Nitrospinales bacterium. Classification (GTDB taxonomy): domain Bacteria; phylum Nitrospinota_A; class UBA7883; order JACRGQ01; family JACRGQ01; genus JAHFEI01. The sequence continues at coordinate 2,092 of JAHFEI010000128.1, forward strand.
ACGGCGAGGCTATGGATACCGCCAGACTTTATGTGGGCAAGGATGGCAAGGAAAATGGCAGGGCAAAGTCGCGGCAGGCCTTGCGCCTTACGCTTACGCTGAAAATGAGCCGCCTAGGCGATGTACGGGCGGAGGCAATAGCTTTTAAGGAGCGGCTGGAAGGGACGGTTTACGCCGGAACCGACGCGGCGGTACAGGCGGTGGCGAACGTATTGCCGGAGCTTGTGAAATCGCTCAACAGCATCGGGTTAACGGCGAGCTTCTCGGCGCAACGCGCCAGCAAGGATTTCCTCACGCGCCGTACTGGTGGCGAAACTGTTTTGCCCGTAAAAAACCTTTTGAACCTGAGGGCGTGACATGAAAAAAGACAAGCCGCCCAAAGCCGTAGCGTTGTCGTACGCAACCGGCACGGATAGGGCGCCGCGCGTAAGCGCAAAGGGCAGGGGGGCGATAGCCGAAAAGATAATCGCCATAGCAAAGGAAAACGGCATTCCGATACGCGAAGACGCCGATATGGTGGAGATACTCTCCAAACTGGATATGGACGACGAAATTCCCCCGCACCTCTACAAAGCGGTGGCGGAAATACTTTCCTTTATATACCGCGTAAATGCCAGCAAAGCGTTAGGATAAAAACCGGTTGCGGTATCCGGGGATAGTTTATACCCTCCCAGATACCGCGCCAGATTGCTTGCGACCAAGAAAAGACGGCTATGCGCCGATTTTCTTGCATTCCTCAATGCACTTCTTGCACGATTCCGAGCATTCCATGCAGGGTTTGTGCTTGTCGAACTTGCTACAGACTTTTTCGGTCTCTTCGCATACGCGGGCGGTTAGTTTCGCCATCTCTTTAGTGTAGCCGGAGTCATAAGAGGCCAAAGAACCGAGGGCGGCGCAAACCAATTTAACCTCGTTCATCTTGTTGGCACATTCGGCAAGGGACTTATCGCCCTTTCCCATCTCGTCTATGCAGTGCCTTATGCCAGCTTCGGCAGTACTTACGCATTCCAAGGCGGACATCGCCAATGCCTTGTTTCCGGCGGGATGGTGGTGTTCCTCATGCCCCTCTTTTTTTGCGGCAAACGCAATGCCGGATGTTGCCGCCAGTGCCGCCACGCTACCGATGCCCATAAGCATTTCTCTTCTGTCCATGTAGTCTCCTTTTAAGTTGATGTTTATCGTTTGAACAATTTTTTAGCTAGTTATGACCCTAAATGGATAAATAACATTAATATTTAAAACCCGCCCCCGCGTTCCTGCAAGCAAATCAGTTTATATGGGAGTCCGGCCTTTTAACATCCAGCAGTTTTGCATCTTCGTGCGAAAGCGATGGAGTATGTTGCGGCACATCCAGTATATTCCCCGATGAGTTTTCGATACCCGCCTCCCGTTTGAAGGATTCCCCCGTATCGGCAAAATCTTTTTTTACCCCATCAAGGGCGCTGGTTAGCTCGCGGTAGCTTTTACCGAGCGTACGGGCAATCTCCGGTAGCTTTTGCGGACCTATAAAGATGAGCGCCAAGATGAGTATAAGGACAAGCTCCGGTGCGCCTATGCCAAGCATTGGTCAGTTATCCGATTTTTCCAAGTAAAACCATTTCTATCGATGTAAAAAGCCGAAACGGATGCAAAACCCCTATATCCACGATCCAAATCCCTCAAAGATGCGCCGCCGGGAATGCCGACACAGGCTATACCTTGGGGGTTTTGGATTCGGAAGCCTCTTTCTTATCCTTGTCGTCATCGGCTTTGTCTCCCTTCATGGCTTTTTGGAAATTACGAATTCCCTCGCCAATCCCGGTTCCCAACTGGGGGATTTTGTTCGCGCCGAAAAGAACGAAGATAATCAGGAAGATTAACAATAACTCCGGAAATCCCAATCCAAACATGAGATATAATCTACCCTTGTGCTTGGAGCAAGTCAAGACGCAATGGACAACAGGTGGCATTTGCCGCCCGTATATAAGGTTTGGATAACGTATGGGTACTGAGATTATCATCAACGTGGAACCTTATGAAACGCGTGTGGCGTTGCTGGAAAACCGCACGGTGCAGGAAATTTTTATAGAGCGCGCCAAAGAGCGTGGAATAGCGGGAAACATCTACCGGGGGAGGGTTACCAAAGTTCTGCCCGGCATGCAGGTAGCCTTTGTGGATATAGGGCTTGATAAATCGGGCTTCCTGCATAAAAGCGATATCAACCTGACTGAGTATGGTTTTGTGCCGGATTTTGGCTCCGCCAACGAGCAGGGGGACACAAGCGAACCGGATATGGATGACCGCGCCGCATCCACTACGGTACCCAAGGAAATTCCGCCCATAGAAAGCATATTGGAGGAGCGCCAGGAAATACTGGTGCAGGTGATAAAGGATCCGATAGGGACAAAAGGGACGCGGATAAGCTCGTTCATTACCCTTCCCGGCAGGTATCTTGTCTTTATGCCGATGGTAAAGCAGGTGGGGGTATCGCGCAGGATAGAAGACCCGGCAGAGCGGGAGCGCCTGAAGGGGATAGTGGAAGAGGTGCGAAACCCGGCGCATGGGTGCATCATCCGCACTGCGGCGGAAGGCGCCAGCAGGGAAGACCTGAAACGCGACGTTGATTTCCTAAACCGGCTGTGGGAAAAAATACTGGCGAAAAACGAGCAGGCCAAGGCGCCGGAACTGGTACACCGCGACCTGGATATTGTCCTGCGCTCCCTGCGCGACCTGTGCGGGCGCGATGTAGACAGGATAAGCATAGACGTGGCGGACGACTACCAGCGGTGCGTGGAATTTATAAACAGCTTTATCGGCGACCCGAAGCCATCCATAGAGCTGTACCGCGGCTTTGAGCCTATATTCGAGTCCAACGGCGTGGAGATAGAAATAGAGCGCGCCCTGGGACGCAAGGTATGGCTGAAATCCGGTGGGTACATCGTAATAGACCAAACGGAGGCTTTGACCACCATAGACGTCAATACCGGCAAGTTTGTGGGAAAAAGGAGCCAGGAGGAAACGATACTAAAGACCAATCTGGAGGCAGTAAAGGAAATCGTTTACCAGCTCCGGTTGCGGAACCTGGGCGGCATCATAATCATTGACTTTATAGACATGGATAAGGACGTCAGCAAAGAAAAGGTCTACAAGGCGCTGGAACAGGCTTTGCGTACCGACCGCTCGCGCACCAACATCCTGCGCGTTTCGGAGCTTGGGCTGGTGGAGATGACCCGAAAGCGCACGAGGGAAAGCCTGGCAAAACTGCTGTGCCAGCCGTGTCCCCATTGCGAAGGGAAGGGGTCTATGAAGTCCACCAAGACCGTATGCTACGAAATCTTCCGGGAGATAGAACGCGCCACACGTAAAAAGCCGAACGTAAAAAGGATACAGATAGAGGTGTCGCAACGGATAGCCGACGCGCTTTACGAGGAAGAGAACGACTACATGGAAAAACTGGAGAGCGAGCGCAAGCTGAAGATAAGCATAAAAGTGGGCAAGGATATGCCGGAAGAGGAGTACGAGGTCTCGGTCATAGAATAACCACGGTTCCCTGCACCGTTTCGCCCACGACCTTGCGCCCATATAAAATTTCTTTACACTTGCGGCGTATTGGGCTAACATAATTACCAGATTAGTAGGAGGGTACTACCTTGCCGGTTATTGTTGATGCGAGTATCAGGGGTAAAGTAAAGTTCCCCACCATGCCGAATGTGGTGAGCAGGAATGATTCTATAAAGAAGGTGCCATCGCCTTCGGGCGTGTCCAAGATGACAAACCAGAACATGGACAAGATAGAATCGTCCAGGGGGAGGCCGCACCTTGGTTCCTCATCCTCAGACCTGAGATCGACAATGAATGCGAAGAATGCCGCCGCCACCAGAGCCGTTAGCGGCCTGAGTGAGTCCTCCAAAGGGGTTTACGTTTCATCTGTAGGCTGAGGGGTTAGTCCCTTTCCACCACCCTTTTTCAGGGAAGAGTGCCGCCATTGCGTTATATTGTAGTTGCAGATAGCTTCAACCTCGTACAACCGCTTTCCACGTTAGCATCCGCAAAAGACGAATTTCTCTTTTTTCTCCACGCCCCAAAATCCAAGGCAGGCACCCGGCTCCCGGACGGGTTTGCCCGGAGCAAGATTTCTGATTTCTCCAAGATAACGAAGCTGGCACCCGGCTCCGATGACCGGATAGTGGTGCATCTGTGCGAGGTAAAATCCGGCAAAGCCATACTTGCCAGTCTCAGGCAGTCCTTCCCGCTGGCTCCCATCCTTGTAATAAGCACATCGG
>JAHFEI010000004.1:0-21376 GCA_023248615.1 Nitrospinales bacterium
CCGGTTGTGGATACCTGGTGGCAAACGGAAACCGGCGGCATCCTTATATCGCCGCTTCCGGGGGCAACGCCGCTTAAGCCCGGTTCCGCCACGCTTCCGTTTTTCGGGGTGGCGCCGGAAGTGATAAGACAGGATGGCACCCGCGCCGACGTGAACGAGGGCGGCTATCTGGTGCTGAACAAGCCGTGGCCCGGCATTATGCGCACCGTGTATGGCGCACACCAGAAATTTAAGGATACCTATTTTTCCATGTTCCCCGGCAAGTACTTTACAGGCGATGGGGCGAGGGTGGACGAAGACGGCTACTTCTGGCTGATGGGCAGGATAGACGACGTCATCAACGTTTCCGGCCATCGCATAGGCACGGCGGAAGTGGAAAGCGCGCTGGTAAGCCACCCGAAAGTGGCGGAAGCCGCAGTAGTGGCGATGCCGCACGATATCAAGGGGCAGGCGCTGTATGCCTATGTGATTTTAAAGCTGGGGAACGATGCCTCCGCAGGACTGGAGAAGGAGCTTAAAGACCACGTGGCAAAGGAAATAGGGGCGATAGCCAAACCGGATATCATCCACATCACCCCCGCGTTGCCAAAAACGCGTAGCGGAAAAATCATGCGGCGCATACTGCGAAAAATAGCGGAAAACGATGTCGCCTCGGTGGGCGATACCAGCACGCTTGCCGACCCCTCGGTGGTGGACGCCCTTATCGCCGCCCGCAAAGTGAAGTAGCGCAACACGTTCCCAGTCAATGGAAACCAGGGTAGGGGTAAATCATCACCCCCCGCCAAAAACACGGGAATTGACATTTGTGCATGGAACTAGTGTAGAATACCCGTTTTCTTATGTTTGAACAATTAGGAAACCGCCTCTCAGAGGCACTACGGAAGATAAAAGGCCTTTCGCAGCTTAGCGATGCGAACATGGCTGATGCGTTGGGGGAGGTGCGTCTTGCCCTTCTGGATGCCGACGTCGCCAACGAAGTGGTCAAGGATTTCATCGAAAAAATCCGCGCACAATCAAAAGGCACGGCGGTTTTAAAGAGCCTCGCCCCCGGCCAGATGGCCATAAAAATAGTCTACGACGAACTGGTAAGCCTGCTGGGCGGACACAGGGCAGGCATCAATATGGCCGACAAGGGGCCAACAGTGGTGCTGATGACCGGCCTGCAAGGCTCCGGCAAAACCACCACCACAGCCAAGCTGGCGTTGCACCTGAGAAAAGAGGGTTTCCGCCCGATGCTGGTATCGGCGGACATTTATCGCCCGGCGGCGCGTGAGCAACTTTCGGTATTGGGCGCCCAACTGGAGATACCGGTATGCTACCCGGCGGATTTGAACGACCCGGTTAAAATATGCAAAAAAGCCATGCAGGCAATGAAGGACGAAGACGCGAACGTACTGCTTGTTGATACCGCCGGACGCCTTCAGATAGACGAAGAGCTGATGGCGGAGCTTGAAAAGATAAAAAAGGAGATATCCCCAAACGAAGTCCTTTTTATAGCGGATGCCATGACGGGCAGGCAGGCGGCGGATATCGCTCTGACGTTCCACAAGCGCGTACAGATAACCGGCGTAATCCTGACCAAGATGGATGGCGACGCCAGGGGCGGCGCGGCGCTTTCCATAAAGTCGGTGGTTGGCGCACCCATTAAGTTCTCCGGTATCGGCGAGAAGCCGGAGCAGTTTGAGGTATTCCACCCGGACAGGATGGCTCAGCGGATACTGGGCATGGGCGATGTGCTGAGCCTTATCGAAAAGGCGCAGGAAGCGGCGAACGAGGAAGAAGCCAAAAAGCTGGAACGCAAGATGTCGGCTGGCGATTTCGACCTGAACGACTTCATGCAACAGCTAAACATGGTGAAAAAGATGGGGCCGCTGAACCAGCTTATGGGAATGGTGCCGGGGCTGAAAATCCCCAAGGACGCCGCCATAGACGAGGGTGCTCTGGGCAGGGTTGAGGCCATCATAAATTCAATGACAAAAGAAGAGCGTAAATCCTATACAATAATCAATGGAAGCCGCAAAGAGAGGATAGCGGAGGGAAGCGGCACGGATATAAACGAAGTAAATCGTCTGTTAAAGCAGTTCGTCCAGATGAAGAAGGTTATGAAGACCTTCAAAAAAGGCGGCGGACTGCCAGGCATGCCCGGCGTTGGACGGATTGGAAGATAGAAGAAGTAGTGTAACCGGAATCTTGGAAATTTTAGGAGGATAAATGCCCGTTGTAATCAGATTGGCCAGAGGCGGCAAGAAGAAAAAGCCTTTTTACAGGATTGTGGCCGCAGACAAGCGCTATTGCCGCGATGGTCGGTTCTTGGAAATCGTAGGAACCTACGATCCGCGCACCGAAAAAGCGATTGTGAAAAAAGAGGCCGCAGAAAAATGGATACTGACAGGTGCGCAATGCTCGGCAACAGTGAAAAAGCTGTTCACCAAGGAAGGCGTATCGCTGGCTTTCAAGAAGGCCGAACCGGTAGGAGCCTGATAGCGGGCCGCTTTTGTAGCGCGTTTTTTTCACAACTGCGCCAGAGGAGTACCATCAATGAAAGAGCTAATTGAAATTATCGTGAAAAATATAGTGGATAGCCCCGAAGAAGTGCAGGTAGGCGAAATAGTGGGCGAGAAGACCATAGTGATAGAACTGCGCGTCTCGCAGCCGGACTTGGGAAAGGTTATCGGCAAGCAGGGGCGTACCGCGCGCGCCATGCGCACCCTTTTGTCCGCCGCCGCCGCAAAGAGCAACCAGCGGGCGGTACTGGAGATACTGGAGTAAATTGCCCAAGGGAAAAGTTGCCTGCGGCAGGTTTTTAAAGCCGTTCGGTGTGGGCGGCGAACTGAAGTTTGAGCCGTACTTTCCCGAGGATATAAATCCCGCATCACTTGCCTCGGCTGTGGTGCGCCACAAGCCGGGGAAAGCGCGTGCCGACCTCGAAATCCTTATCGCCTCCGCCAGGCCGCTTAGCGGCGGACTGTGGGCCATCCGGCCCGATGGCTGCGGGTCGCCGGAAGAGGCGGCGGAATTCACCAACGCGGAGCTTATGGTAGACCGCGCCTTGATGCCGAAACTGGGAGATGGCGAATACCTTGCGGAAGACATCATAGGATGCCGCGTGGTGGACGCGCAGGGGACGCTAATAGGCGCCGTGCGCGACGTCTATTCCACCGGCGCAAACGACATCTGGGAACTGAAGGGCGTAGACGGCAGGGAACTGCTGGTGCCAGCCATCGCGCATGTAATCGTATCGGTAGACCTGGAAAGCCGCACGATAACTATAAACGTGCTTGAAGGGCTTTTCGACTGATGCGTATAGACCTGCTGACCATCTTCCCCCAGTTTTTCGATTCCTTCCTGGGGGAAAGCCTGCTGGCGAAAGCCATCGAAAAAAACATCCTCGCCGTAAATGTGCACGATATCCGCGCCCACGCCGAAAACAAGCACCACAAGGTAGACGACGCCCCATTTGGCGGCGGCGCGGGAATGGTGATGGCGGTACAGCCGATTGCGGACGCTATCGAATCGCTAAAAAAAGAATCACCGGCGCGCACGATACTGCTAAGCCCGCGCGGGAAACTTTTTACGCAGGAAAAGGCGCGAGAGCTTGCAAAAGAAGAGCGGCTGATACTCATCTGCGGGCGGTATGAAGGGGTGGACGAGCGCATAGTGCAACACTGGGTGGACGAAGAGTTGTCGCTTGGCGATTACATCCTCAACGGCGGCGAGGTGGCGGCCATGGCGGTGATGGAGGCCGTTTTCCGCCTGTTGCCGGGAGCTGTAGGATGCGATGAATCGCTGGAGCACGAGAGCTTTGAGCAGGGGCTTTTGGAATATCCACAGTACACCAGGCCAGAGGAATTCCGCGGCCTGTGCGTGCCGGAGGAGCTTATTTCCGGCCATCACGAAAACATAAAAAAATGGCGACACCAGGAATCGGTGCGCAAAACGCGGGCTAACCGCCCAGACTTGCTGGCGAAAAAAGCGGAACAAATGCCGAAGCCAAAATTCTCCGTGGCGCTGGTGCATTATCCGGTGTCGGCAAAAAACGGGTCGGAGATGATAAGCTCCATCACCACGTTGGATGTGCACGACATCGCCCGGCTGGGAAAAACCTACGGGGCGCAACGGGCATACATAGTCACGCCTGTGGTAGACCAGCAACTGCTTGCCAAGCGGATGGTGGAACACTGGCTGGAAGAAGATACCCTGAAACGGCTGGATAACCGCCGCTCCGCCGCAGTGGAAATTTTGAATATCGCCGGGTCTATTGACGAAATGCTGGCGGATGCCCGCAAACGTTGCAAAAAGGTGAAGTTGCTTGCCACCACGGCGGCACAAACGCCAAGCTCCCTCTCGCCCGCCGATTGGCGGATGATGGCGGTGGACGGGGAGGAATGGATAATAATGTTCGGCACGGCCTACGGGCTGGGAAAATCGTTGCTGGAGCGGGCGGATGGCATACTCGCCCCCATAGATGGAGACGGCGAATTTAACCATTTGCCAGTTAGGGGCGCATCTGCTATCATTCTAGATCGTTTGTTAGGAAGATTAAGGAGTTAGAAATGAACATCATAAATAAGCTGGAAAAAACGTATCTGAGAAAAGACCTGCCGCTGTTTCGCGTCGGCGACACCATAAAGGTCTACGTCAAAATTATCGAAGGCGAAAAAGAGCGCATACAGGCCGTTGAAGGCATTGTCATACGCAAAAGGGGCGATGGGACGCGGGCCACTTTCACCGTCCGCAAAGTATCGTTCAACATCGGCGTGGAAAGGGTGTTCCCGCTCCACTCCCCGCGTATCGAAAAGATAGAGCTGATACGCCGCAACCGCGTGCGCCGCGCCAGGCTGTACTTCCTTAGGGACCTGAAAGGCAAGGCCGCACGCCTTACCGAAGTCAGGAGATCCAAGGCAAAGGCCAAGGCTACCGCACCCGTAGCGCCCGCCGCAGAGTAGTTTTTCTGCGGATTCAATCCGCGTTTTACCGTCGGGGCAGGAGACAAACAGCGTCTCTTGCCACTGACGGGCTTTTTCGGTTTCCCCAAGTTTCTCCTAAGGCTTCGTTTTCGCGCCCCGCTGGTTGATAATGGCCGGAATATGGGAATAATCTAGGCCTATGCGTTTACTGGCTTTTGAATATGCCTGCGCCGGGGGGGAAGGTGGCGCACAGTTCCTCGAAGAGGGGCGCCAAATGCTCGCCTCGCTGTTGCGCGACCTCTCAATATCCGGCATCGGCCAAATTACCACCCTTGTGCATGCACCGCTTGACGCTTCAACTTTTCCCGCCACCCGTACCGTGCCTGTGGCTGGAAACCTTTTCGATGTAGCCGTGCGGGAGATGCAAAACCACGATGCCGCCTGGATAATCGCTCCGGAAACCGGCGGCGCTTTGCTGGAGCTTACGCGGTTGGCGGAATCGCTCGGGAAAAAGGTTATCGGCCCTTCGTCATCTGCTGTGGAAATATGCGGCGACAAGCGGTTGGCCTATGCCCGGCTGGAAGGCTCGCTGGATATGCCGGAAACAGTCTTGTTTAATGACAGCTTCAACCGGTTCCCATGCGTTGTTAAACCGGCAGATGGCGCCGGGTGCGAAAGTACATTCCTGCTAAAAAACCGCCAAGAGTTGCAATCACTCCACCTACCGCACGGGGATTTTGTGGTGCAACCGTATTTGGAGGGAAAGGCGATGAGCGCCGCCATCGTATGCCACAATGGGGAAACGGTGTTGCTGGGCGTATCACGCCAGTTGCTGGAGATAAACGGGCAGATGAAGTTTAAGGGTGTGCGGGGGCCGATAGAGTACCAGCACAGGGATAGGATAGGGCGTATGGTTTCTCAAATCCAAAAAAATATTGCTGGGCTGGACGGCTACTGGGGAATTGATTTTATTGACTGCGGCGGAAACCCCGCGCTTATCGAAATAAACCCGAGGCTCACATCCTCTTATCCGGTTTACAGCGCCTCCTCAAAATTTAACATCGCGCGTTTTGCCGTGCTGGGGGAGAGGGCATGAACATCCTTGCCCTAGACATCGGCGGCTCGTTTATCAAATCTGCCTATTTGCGCAAAAACGCGAAGCCTGTCCGCTCCATAGTGCCGTTCGAGCTGTGGAAACAGCCACAGCAACTTGCCTCGACATTACGCGCCTTGCGACCAAAAGGACGCTACGAGTGCGCTATAACGATGACTGGGGAATTGTGCGATTGTTTTGCAAGCCGCAGGCAGGGGGTGCGCCATATCGTGGAATCGGCGCAAGAAGTTTTTGGCTCCATTTCGGTGTTCGGGGTGCGCGGCGAATTATTAAGCCTGCGGCAGGCGGTGCAAAGGCATTGCGAGGTTGCATCGGCAAATTGGGCTATTGCGCCGCTTTTGCTTGCTGGGGATATGCGCGACTTCCTGCTGGTGGATATCGGCTCCACCACCACGGATATGACGCCAGTTAGAAAAGGAAACATCGCCAATAAAGGGTGGACGGATTTCGGGCGGCTTAAAAACGGCGAACTGCTCTACACCGGCTACCTTCGCACACCCGTGCAGGCGGTGGCGCAGGCCGTGCGAGTTGGAGGGGCTTGTGTCCCGTTATCGGCGGAAACATTTTGCCAGATGGGAGACCTGTACCTGTTGCTTAAAAAAATAGGCTCGAAAAAATATAACGCCACAACGCCGGATGGAAAAGGAAAAACGGTTGCGGCGGCGCTTCGGCGGCTTGCGCGTTGCGTGCTCGCGGAGCCAGGGGAACTTTCGGCGTTGGAATTGCTCGGTATCGCCCAACAGGTTGCGAAAGCACAGCAGGATGCGATAGTGGCGGCGGCTGTTAAATTCGGCCTTCCACTAGTAACAACCGGGACAGGCGCATTTATACTGGACGAGGTATTAAACCAACCGGAGGGAAACGACGGCAAGCTGGCGCGACATGAACTCGCAGATAGGCATGGCTACGGGGTAGACCCCTCGCTTGCGCTTGCGCTACTTATGGAACGCGGTTTTTAGAACCGCCTTTCAGTTTCACCGCCAGCATTATCCCAACCAACAACAAGGTAACGGCGTTTGCCACAATGACAGGGGTGGCGCCTATCAGAAAACCGTATGCCAGCCAAAGCACCATGCCGGTTACAAACAATACAAGCCATGCGAGCGAAATATCTTCTGTGGAGCCGGTCTTCCATGTTTTATACACCTGCGGAATGAAGGCAAGCGTGGTCAGCGTACCTGCCACAAATCCGAGCGCATCTAATTTATCCATACGAGCCAACCACCTTTTCGCTATTCCACCATACGGCGTGTGATGGGCGATTATAGGCTATTGCCCTAACAATGCACACTCCTATTCTTGGCTAACCGTAACGACGTTTTCCCTCTTCTCCCTTCCTTTTCCCTGCGAGGATATGCGTTACTCGCACCATGGATGTGAGAACGGCATCAAGGAACTGAAAAACGGTTACGGGATCGGGGGTTTTGTCTTAACAACTTCTGGGCCACGGAGGCGGCCATGGGGATGGTCGCGCTGGTGTTCCACAATGCCGCGACAGGACAGGTGCGTCAATACAGGCTAAATCCATCGCGCAGTTTCAACTGTATTTTCCGGGTTTATTTATGCGGATGCTAATAAAAAGGGCGAGGGAACCCTTGTTTCGGGCTCCCTCTTTGCAAAGTACTCCTTGTAGAAGAGACCTTTTTAGCCAAGTAGCTGAAGGACGGTCTGCGGCACCTGGTTGGACTGGGCCAGGATTGCGGTAGAAGCCTGCACCAGTATCTGGTTCCTGGTGAACTTCGAGATTTCCGTCGCGTAGTCCGCGTCGCGCACCTGCGATTCGGCGGCGGTCAGGTTTTCCGATGCTACCGCCAAGTTACCGAGGGTGTGTATAAGCCTGTTTTGCACCGCGCCCAACCGACCGCGTCCGTCCGTGACTTTTGAAATCGCGGAGTCTATCGGCGAAAGAGCCTGAAGCGCCGAGGCGGCGGTCAGTGTGTTGGTGTTTGTTATAGCAAGGCCAGCCGTGGTTATCGCAGTCAAATCGACAGCCGCATTGAAGTTAATCCGGTCGTTCGAGGTAGCGCGGATACCTACCTGCACAACGACTGAGTTTGTCGAGCTTGAGGAGAGCGAGCCGTCTATCAACTTCTGGCCGTTGAACTCCGTAACCGCCGATATGCGGTCTATTTCGGACTTGAGCGCGCCGAATTCGCGGTTAATCGTGGCACGTTCTACCGAGCCTACGGTTCCGGTGGCGGCCTGTGAAGCCAATTCTCTCATTCTAACGAGAATGGAAGATTGTTCCGCCAGCGCTCCTTCAGCCGTATTTATAAGGCTGATACCGTCGTTAGCGTTTTTTTGCGCCTGCCCCATCGAGCGAATCTGCGACCGCATGCCTTCAGAAATGGAAAGGCCTGCCGCGTCGTCTGCCGCTTTGTTGATGCGCAAACCGGAAGAAAGCTTCTCGAGTGAACTTCCTAACGCCGCTGAGTTGTTGCCCAAGTTTCTTTGTGCGTTTGTTGAAAATAAGTTGTTGTAAATCCGTAAAGCCATTGTCGTATCCTCCATGAATCAGACAAAATTACCCCACCATAGTTTCGCGGCTTATCCTTTCCGCGGCCCTTTCGGGCTTTTAATGCCGGTTATGGCGAACCGGCTGGTTTTCCCCGATCACCCCGACCGGAGAAAATTTTCTCGTAAGTTTTTCTATTTGACTGTCTTATTACCTCCTTTTGTCTCTCTTTGGGATGGGCGCAAGGAAGTGTGCCGCATTAGGCGGAATAGGAACCCCGTCTGTGCGGAACGCAAAATCCCCGCGTTCATCGCTATAAACCTACGTTTTACTGCTTGTTATCCCGCTGGCTATAACCCCTGTTATTTTCCAACGTATGATTACTTATCGTTCGCCCGGAAAAATAGCTTTATGGTTATTTTCAAGGCATACGGAATTATTTTTCAGGCCGGTGTGGGTAGGGCGATTTTATAGGCGTGGGATTTTGTGCCAGAAATCGATGCAATAGCGCAGATGCGGGTAAAGGCGGCACTAAGTGAGGCCGGAGTGGGGCTAAAAACCAGGCAGGAGAGAACTTTACAGGTTTATGCCGCGCAGGTGGCTTCCCCGCAGTACCGTAGGGGCAGGTTTAAAATCCGCCCCTACCTTGGCGTAATCCTAGCAAACCGGGTAAAAATGCACTAACCAATTCCTTTGCCGGGAGGGGCCTACAGGGAGCGGAAGGAGTCGGCGGCGGCCTGGATGGTCGCTTCTATATCCTCGTTGGAGTGGGCTAGGGAAACGAATCCGGCCTCGAACTGCGATGGGGCGAGGTAGACCCCTTTTTCCAGCATGAGCGAAAAAAACTTGGTGAAGCGTTTGGTATCGCTTGTTTTTGCGGACGCATAGTCATAGACCTTCTTATCCGTGAAAAACAGCGAGAGCATGGAGCCTACTCTGTTGGACCATATTTTTATTCCCGCTTTTGCGGCGGCGGCGGCAACGCCATCGGCCAGTTTTTTGCTTTTTGCTTCCAGAGTTTCGTACGCGCCGGGTTCTTTCAGGATTTTCAATGTGGCAATACCAGCCGCCATGGCAAGCGGATTGCCGCTTAGTGTGCCAGCTTGGTAGATAGGCCCCTCTGGCGCGATTTTGGACATTATCTCCCGCCTGCCGCCGTAGCAACCGACAGGAAGACCGCCGCCGATTATTTTGCCTAGTGTTGTCAGGTCGGGCGTGATTTTGTACAGTTGTTGCGCCCCGCCGTACGAAACGCGGAAGCCTGTCATCACTTCATCCAGTATCAGTAGCGTGCCGGATTTGTCGCACAGGTCGCGCAGTCCAGGCAGGAACGCCGGTTCCGGCGGTATGACTCCCATGTTGCCGACAATCGGCTCCAATATCACGCATGCGATTTTATTCTTGTGCAGGTTGAAGAGGTTCTCCACCCCTTTGAGGTCGTTAAAGTTTGCGGTGAGCGTGTGGTGCGCCAGGTCTGCCGGGACGCCGGGAGAATCCGGCAGGCCTAGTGTTTCCACCCCGGAGCCAGCCTTTACCAGCAGTGAATCCGTGTGGCCGTGGTAGCAACCCTCAAACTTCAGGATTATATCCCTGCCGGTGTATCCGCGGGCCAGCCGGATGGCGCTCATTGTCGCTTCGGTGCCGGAGCTCACCATGCGCAACATTTCGACAGACGGTACGGCATCGATAACCATCTCCGCCAGTTCTATTTCCCGCTCGTGTGGCGCTCCGAAGCTTGTGCCGTCCTTGGCGGCGCGGAAAATTGCGTCCAGCACGCGTCCATCCGCGTGGCCCACTATCATCGGCCCCCAGCTTCCCACGTAGTCTATGTAGGTTTTGCCTGATACATCGGTGATTTTCGAGCCTTTGGCGTTCTTTATAAACAGCGGGTCGCGCCCCACGGATTTGAATGCGCGCACGGGGCTGTTCACTCCGCCCGGCATAAGTTTTTTTGCTTTCGCGAAAAGTTGCGCGGAGTCCACTATGAAACGTACTTCCCTATTATTGGCTGGAGGTCTTTTTTCACCTTGTCCGGTATAAGCGCCGGGCCGGTCATTATGGTGTTTGCCAGCATGCTGTGGCACCCGCATGGGCACTCTTCGCCGATTGCCTGTACCGCCTCTTTTATTATTTTTTGCGACATCTCGACGTTTTTGTGGATTATCGCCATTATTGCCGCAGTGGTGACGGATTCTTCCTCTTCATACCAGCAGTCGTAGTCGGTGGAGAGGGCTATGGTCACGTAGCACATCTCCGCCTCGCGAGCCAGCTTCGCCTCGTTGAGGTTGGTCATGCCGATGACGGATGCTCCCCAACTGCGGTACATGTTGGATTCCGCGCGCGTGGAGAACTGCGGCCCTTCCATATTTACATATGTGCCGCCAACGTGGGTGGTGGCTCCTGCACGCTTCGCCGCTTCGGAGGTTATCTTGAGAAGGTCTTTGCAAATCGGGTCGGCAAACGAGACGTGCGCTACGATGCCGTTTCCCATAAACGTGGAATGACGTGCGAATGTGCGGTCAATAAACTGGTCCGGGAATACTATGTGGCCAGGATGTATCTCTTTTTTCAGCGAGCCTACTGCGGAAACGGAGAGTATCCGTTTTACACCGAGTTTTTTGAACCCGAATATGTTGGCGCGGAAATTCAGTTCCGACGGCAGGATACGGTGCCCCTTCCCGTGGCGCGGCAGGAAGATGACATCCTTGCCGTTGAGGCTACCGAAAATGTACTCGTCCGAAGGGCTACCGAATGGCGTGTCCACCTTCTCTGTTTTCACTATGTGGAGGTCTTTCATCCCGTACAGGCCGCTACCTCCGATGACTCCTATCGCCATGATTTCTCCTTTGCGTGGTGGGTTAAAGACCGGAAACTACGGTTTGCCGACCTTCATGAATTCGCCTATTTTCTTTTCCACTTCCCCTAGCAGGAAGCGCAGTTCGGTAATTTGTTCGGCGGCTTTGTCGATAACCTTCTCTTCGGAGGCGAGAACCTTGATTTTCGTCTTGATGTCTTCGGCCAATATGTTCAGGTCGTTTAGCCGTTGCTCCGTCCGGTTGATAAGCGCCATGCGGGAATTGAGCAGGTCTATCTTGGATTCCGCCTCATTCATGATGGCTGAAAGGGACTTGATCTTGTCGGAAATTTCCGCAAAGCTTTCCTGGTGCTTGGCGATTTTCCGTTCCTGCGCGTGCAGTTCCTCCACCGATGAGGTGAGGACGGATATATCTTCCTGCACTCTTTTTATCAGTTGTTCTTCTTTTGCTATCTGCTCCACCTGCCGGTTTATCCGATCCATGGAGCCAGCAAGCAGGTTCAGGCGTTTTTCTGTTTCTATCAGCATCTCCTCTTCGTCCCGAATGGTGTTCAGGCGCTTTTCCAGGTCTTCCATCCTGCCGCGGAGTTCCCCAACCTTGCTTTCCGATTCCACCAGCGCGACGCTTTTGTTTTGCAAGCCCTGTATTTGCGATTCCACCTTTTCGAGAGCCGGCACCAACTCATCTTTTGCCTTCACTATCCCCTGTAGCAGGTTATTTCCCTCCTGCACTTCGGACAGTTTGGAATTGACGCTTTCTTCCACAACCTGCATTTTGGAGTTCAGCGTTTGCAGGCGGCGCTCATGCGCCTCGATGTTTGTTTTCTCCCTGGTGATATCGAGGATTTTGCCCTCCACCACGCGGGTGATTTCGCGCAGGTCTTCCACCTTTTTGTCCAGGTTTTCCAAGAACTCGATCTTCTTGTTCACCCTTTCGATTTTCAGGGTGGCATCTTCGAGGTAGTAGTCCAGCCCGTCCAGTTTCTTTTCCAGTTTTTCCACCAAGTTTTTGCGCTGGAGCTGGTTTTCCATCTTCACGTCCAGGTTTATTACGGTGGAAGACAGGTCGTTCACCTTCTTCTCCACCTGGTCTACAATGCCGCGGCGGGCCGACAGGTCAGCAATCTGCGCGTTCAGCACGCCATGCAGTTCGTTCAGCCGTTTCAGCTTCAGTTCCACATCTTCGCTTATCTTTATGTCGTCGCGGAACCGCTGGAGTTTCATTTCCAGGTCGTCGGCATCGTGCTGGAAACGCGCCATTTTCTCGCGCGAGGAGTCCACCACAGCCATATCCTCCTTCAGCACCTTCATCTTGCCGCCTATGGATTCGATGAGGAAGGTGTTTAGCTTGTTTATCCTCTCTTCGGTGGAGGCCACAATTTCCTTGTCCTCGCGGACGCGGGTGATGTTCACCTCAAGTTGCGAGTTCATGTCCTCCAGCGTCTTCAGCTTGTTGGATATGCGCTTAATCATATCTTCCTTCGCCATGATGTTGCTGGTATCCACGCGCAGGGCGTTCATGTCTTTGGTGATTTGCGCTATCTCGCGGCCCATCTGCCCGGCAATGGCGTTTTGGCGGAGCAACTCCTCGGAGTCGCCCTGAAGCCTGGACAACACATTCCCCAGCTTTTCGATATCGTGGGAGTAGCTTTCTATCTCACCCTTTTGCCGTTGCATCCGGGTTATCTTTTCTTCCATGTCGCGCGAAACCTGCGTAAGGCGGCTGGATTGCTCATCGGAGGTCTTTAGCAGGTTGCGGAATGTTTCGATGTCCTGCATCCTGTCGGATATCTTCTCCATCATCTCTTCTAGGCGGACGATTCCCTTTTCGCTCTGCTTTACCAGCTTGTTTTCCTCGGAGAGCCTTTTTACCTTCGCTTCCATGTCCCAAACGAGGATGTTCAGCTTGCCCGCTTCTTCGTTGGCCTTTTCCACTATTAGCCGTTGCTGGCCAAGGCTTTTTACCTTGCTTTTCACATGCTCGGCAAGAAGGGAAACCTCGTCCACAGCCATCCGGTTTTCCTGTAGCTTGGACTTCATATTGTCCATGCCGCTACCGACTTCCTTTATCCGTATCTCAAGGTTGCGAAGGTCCTCAAAGCGCCCGGACATCTTTTCGCTGAAGTCGTTAAAGAACGGTATTTTCTCTTCAAGGTGCCGCATAGCGGTTACGTTCTGGCCGACCTTGTCTATGTTGTTCTGGATATACTCAACGAGAAGGTTAAGGCTCTTGCGCTGGGAATTTGCTTCCCGCACAAGCTCCTCAAGGCGATTAATATCTTCGCGCGTCAATTGGGGCGCATTTCCCTGCGCGGGCAAGTTTTCCTTTTCCATCTGATTCCGCTCTCCTCCTAAGGTATCCAAACGTCTGCCGGACTATTATAGGCATATTTCACCGGTTTTTCGCCTAAAAAAATGCGGCCTCCCGGGTCAGCAGGTGTAATCAACCTTTACGGTGGCCGAACAAGCTTCGGCTATGAAGTCCAGTATCTTCACATGTTCGGGATGTATGCGGTATTTTTCCAGCCCGCCGGTGTCCTGGAAAACGGAGTTTAAAACGACATCATAAGAGTTTTTGGCGTGTATTACGTCAAAGCCCACCTCGCACTCCAGCATAAGGCCGCCGGTTTTTTCTTTCATCAAGGCAAGAGCCTGCCCAAGCTTTTTGGCTTGGTTCTCCTGCCCCTCTTTCATCTTGAAAAGGACTATATGGCGTATCATGCCAGGACTTTGCTCTTGTGGCGGGTGGCGGCTTTCTCCATCAGTTCCATCATGGTCGCAACGGCGTTCGGGAACCCGGTGTACAAGGCGTGGGACACGATGCTGTGGCCTATGTTGAGTTCCTCTATCCCATCTATGGCGGCTACGCTGGAAACATTTTGGTAGTTAAGCCCATGCCCCGCATGCACGATAAGGCCGAGAGCCCGTGCGACGGCGACGGCGTTCTCCAGTTCCCGCATTGCCCTTATGGAATCCTTTTCTGTCCTCGCCTCGCTGTAGGCGGCGGTATTTATCTCCACCGCCAGCGCACTGGTATCGGCGGACGCTTCTATCTGCGTGGCAATAGGGTCTATGAACAGGGATACGGTTATGCCTACGTCGTTAAATCGCTTGGTCAGTTCCTTGTAGAATACATGCCGCGCCACCACGTCCAATCCGCCTTCGGTGGTCAGTTCGCCACGTTTTTCCGGCACAAGCGTAATCTGGTCCGGCCTTATCTGCATGGCGATAGCTATGATTTCATCTGTCGCCGCCATCTCCATATTCAGTCGGCATCCGGGAATCGCGCGAATTCGGCGCACGTCATCCTCGTTGATATGGCGCCTATCCTCGCGCAGGTGAACCGTTATGCACGACGCTCCCACGTCACGCGCTATTTTCGCGGCTAATACGGGGTCGGGATATTCCGTGCCGCGAGCCTGCCGAAGCGTGGCCACATGATCTACGTTCACCCCAAGTTTTGCCATACGCGCCTGATTTTAGCAGATATCACCGGTACGCCCAAAGGTTTTAAAACGGGTAGGTTGGGGGCGAAACGGGAGGGCGGCTCCGTGTAGGGTCGGGTTTTAAACCCACCCTTCCTTAACATCGCTTGATAATACTATAGCGCCATGTATTACCTAAAATGCGCAAAAAACCGACACGATTATTTACGCAACTCCTAATTAAGTAAGGTGTCCCCAGAATTAGGCTAAAGCCCGTTGCTATCGATGCGGGTTGATGCACGTTACATATTGCAAAGGGAATGCTGGGACACTACACTATGAATCGCGGGTGTGCGGGGTTTGGTTTTTTCGTTTTGCGCCATGGCGCGTTTGTGTGGGTTGATGCCTGCTGGGGTTATTGAGTGAAAATATTCATCGTCAGCGAAAAAGGCTACGAGATTAAGCAGATACGCGAGTTTTTTGCGCGCCTGCCGTATGGTGATTTCGGCAAGGATAACGTGCTGGATTTTTACCAGGAGGAGGTGCCCAATACCGCGTTGGAGCGGCTGAACTCCCACGACAACAAGGAAAAGCCCTACGACCTGATTGTTGTATCCCACAGGATGAAAGCGCTTTCCGGCGTGCAATTTTCGCGGTCAATCCGCTCCTCCAAGACCGTAGCTTCCCTTCCCATCATGTTGCTGGTAGACCAGATGACAAAAGAGCTGGTGACGGAGGCGATGGGTGTGGGAGTTACCGGCTTTTTCTCCCTGCCGCTTACCCAGGATGGCATGCAGGTTTCCATGGCCCGCCTTGCCTCCATCCTCCTTTCGCGGGAACAGAAAAAGGTGAAAGAGGAACTGGTAAAATTAAAGTCGGCTTCTGCCGGTTCCGCTCCAGAAAAATACGATGAGATATGCAAAGACGGGGCGGCACGGGCGGACAAGTGCCGCATGTTTGCACCGTGGGCCGAGGAGGCATATACGGTGCCAGCCGCGCTCCATATGGACGCCGGGAACCACAAGGCGGCCATAGCGCGCCTTAAAATGGCGCTGGGGATAAATCCCGCCAACAAGTCTACGCACCACTCGCTTCTCGCCTGCTACAAAAAAACCGGACAGGCCATGGAAGAGTCCTCCACACTGAAAAAGCTCCTCACCGCAAACCCGAACTCGGCGGAACTGCTGGCGAAGCTTGGCGATACCATCATGCACGAGGGGAACTACAAGGAGGCCGCGCTGTATTTCAGGAAGGCGATTGAGAACCATGGGGCGGCTGATTCCGCCAGGTTGAAGGCACGGTCGCATATCGGCCTGGGCAAGGCACTTATGGCGGAGGGGGACGAAATTCCCGACAAGCGCAAACACGAGATGGCAAAGGAAGAATTTACGCTTGGCGTTGCCGCCGATCCCACGTTGGTGAGCGCATACTTGAACCTCCTGTCATCCTACAAGAAGCTGGGGATGGAAAAAGAGGCAAGAGGGTTGATGGAGAAAGCGGTAAACATAATGCCGGATAGCCCCGATGGGTGGCTGGACCTGTTTTCCCATTACCTCGACGAGGGGGAGATGCAAAAAGCCAAGTTCTCGCTCCAACGCGCAATACAGTACGACCCGGAAAGCCAGGTAATACTGGTACTCGCCGGGCAGATATACTTGCACAACCGGCTATTTGGCGAAGCCGTGGCGCTATTCGAAAAGGCGGCCGCTATTAACCCGTCAGATACCCGCGTCTACAACTACCTTGGCATAAGCTACCGCCGCATGGAATTGAACGAACAGGCCATCGGTAATTTTAAAAAAGCTATCAACATCGACCCGGATGACTGCAACCTCCATTTCAACCTGGGCAGGGCATGCCAGCAGGTGAACGATTTGGCAATGGCGCAGAAATCGTACGAGAACGCAATCAGGCTGAACAAGGATTTTGCGGAAGCCAAGATAGCGCTTGGTTCGCTGGCAAAAGTACGTGGAGACAGCCAGTCGCCGAAAGAACAATTAGGCGCTGGTTGACCACTCGGTGCGGCACATCCCACCCGCTCACGTTTAACCGGTTATCGTTCTTCCCCCGCTTTATCCTCGGAATGGCCGGAATCTTGACCATAAGCCTGTAAATACTGCGGATTTGCGGCGCTATGTTGCAACTGAACGCTTGCTTCCGGCATCCCGAAATATTAGATTAGTGGGAACACGGTGGGAGTACGAAGTGGATTTGACCGGGATTCATCTGTTCAAAGGATTGGGGCCTGCGGAACTGAAGCCGCTGGAGGCCATTTCCACGCCCCGGAAATTTGAAAAGGGCGACACCCTGTTCGTGGAAGGGGAAAGCCCGGACAACCTGTGGTTCATACTCGATGGCGAAGTGAAAATTTTCAAGGAATACTCGTCCGGCAAGTCGGCCATCATGGGAATTTATGGCGAGGGAGAGGCCGTGGCGATAGTGGCGGTAATAGACGGCAAGGCCTACCCTGCGAGTTGCCAGGCGATAATCGGCGGCAACGCGGTGGTGATGAAACGCTCCGATGCGCTAAAAGTGGTAACCACCAACCCCAAGCTGGCGCTGGAAGTGATGATGGACCTGTGCGGCAGGCTACGCACCATGACAACACATCTGGGTAGCATGTCCGTCCAATCGGTAATCCGGCGGCTCTCCCGCTTCTTGCTACGCCTTGCCGATGAGATGGGAGTAAAAAAAGGGGGCGGCACGCATGTGAACCTGTTCCTTACCCGCAAAGAATTGGCGGAGTGCATAGGCACCTCTTTTGAGGTGGTGGTGCGCTGTCTGGGTAAGCTGAAAGACGAGGGGATATTGGAAATAGAAGGCAAAAAGCTGGTTATATATGACCGCGAGAAACTGGATAAAATCGCAGAGGCGGAAGGCGACTAGCAGGCTAGAGCATTTTAATTTATCATGCGTACGAACACTTGCTTCTCTGGATTCCCGCTGGAGTTTACCCCGTGCTGGACACGGGGCGGGAATGACAATTTTTGCGTAGCTATGAAAAGTTAAAATGCCCTAAGGTTGGAAAAAGGAATAATGGCAATCGGAAAAGCGGGTTTGGTGGTAGTAGCGGCGATGCACCTGCCCTGTTTTACATCCTTCCCGTATGCCAATAGCCCGTTGGGAATTTCCTCCGCTTTTGCGGCGGAGAATTTTTACTATAACGACGACGATATCAAATTCCACTTCTCGCGGGAAAAAGACCTGGTGCATCTTAACCATCTGGTCGGAATGCTAAGCGACCTGTCGAGGGAGCAGGACAAGCTTTTCAGGAGCAAGGCGGGAACCGGCGAAAATACGGCTTTTGTAAAAGCGCAAGAATTTATAAACAACGCAAACATGTTCGCAAGCGAGAACAAATACGAGGATGCCTTTGGGGAGCTTGAAGGCGCTTATAGGGGCATCTTAAAATCGCTGGAGGAGCTGGGCGCCAAACGAGCAGAAAAGCGCACGGAATTCTTCAAGGCACCGAAAAAATAGCGGCTGGTTTAGCCGGGGAAAGCATTAACCTCGATTCCGAAGACAGGAATTCAAAATACCCCAAAACAATTTATAAATATGCCTGATTTGGATATTTTCAAAAGAATAATTTGGTACAGGGCTGATATCAAAATTAATTTCCTCCCCTTGAAAGGGGAGGCGCAGGTGGGGTTGAGGAACCTCCCCTTCATCCCCTCCTTGCGAAGGAGGGGAAAGTAATTTTAACTTCGGAATCGAGGATTAATCCCGCGTCCGCACGGCGCGATGCAGTAGCGGAAAGTATCGTAGCTCTCCATGTTTTATTCCCTCCACCGATACAATCGCCGTTAATCTGCATATTCAACTTAAATTCCCAGGACACCCTGCCCAACCATTCCCTCTCGCTATTCTGCAAAACCTATTTGCCGCCAGGCTCTATGGTAAAAGTGAGCGGGAAGCCGTGGGAACGAGCATGCCCGTGCGCCTGCTCCACCTTAAACTCCGCGCGTTCCAGCGCCATCACCGCCACCAGCGCCATGCCATTCTGGTGCGCGGCGTGCATGACCTCCACAGCGTGGCTACGGTCGGGGATAAAAAAGCGCACAAGGGTCTCCACCACAAAATCCATCGGGGTTTGGTTGTCGTCATGCAGTATCACGTTATAGGGGGGTAGCACTTCCGCCAGTGCGGAGGACGCCTCCTCCGGCTTTTCGGGCCTGCTTTCTTCTTTACGTTTCCCGGCCATGCAACCGCCCATCGTGCAGTTCGTACACCATGTCCATCATGCCTGCCAATTTCATGTTGTGTGTGACGATGATGGAAGCAAGGCTTTTATCTTTCACAAGCCCCTTGATAAGCAGAAAGACATCCTCCGCCGTTTTTTCGTCCAGGTTGCCAGTCGGCTCGTCCGCCAGCAGTACGCGCGGGTTGTTCATCAATGCGCGGATTAGGGCCACGCGCTGTTGCTCGCCGCCGGATAGTTTGCCGGGACGATGGCCCGTCCGTTCCAGTAGCCCCACCGAATCGAAAAGCTCCTCCGCCTTTTTGCGGGCCGCTTTCACGTCGCCACCGGTTATCATAGCCGGGATTATTACATTCTCCATCGCCGTGAATTCCGGTAGCAGGTGGTGGAACTGGAACACAAAACCGATATTGCTTCCCCGGTAGAGCGAGCGGCGGTTGTCGTCCAGCGCGAAAATATCCTGCCCGTTGATTGTGGCGGTGCCGGTATTGGGCTTATCCAACCCGCCCAGTATGTGCAAAAGGGTGGATTTGCCGGTGCCGGATGCGCCGACAATGCCTACGAGCTCTCCGGGGCGCACTTGCAAGTCCAGCCCGCGCAGGATATCCAGATGCCCCGAATCCGTGGCGTAGCTTTTTCCTATCCCGCTTGCCGATACTATAGCGTTGTCTTCCACATTTACCATCAGTTGGGATTATATATCCGAATCCCGCCAGGGCATTATAAATCCTGCCTACGCCAATGTCTCCAGCCATTGCGGTCTTCAATCCGCAGTTGCCAGCGGGGGCGCCAAACTGGTAGAGTACGTTCCCAGAAGGATAAGCCTTTTTAAAGGGGTCCCGAGAGGCTCACAAAAGGAGAAAAATGGCGTACCGATACCTTGTTGCGGACTGGGTCGCATGACCACTAACGGCTCTTCGTCCCGCCTTATTTTAAACCACGACGACATATCCCGCACACTTGCGCGGATGGCGCACGAGATAACCGAAAAAAATCCCGATTGCTCCAGCCTCGTGTTGGTGGGGATAATCACACGCGGAGCGCCGCTTGCCAAGCGCCTTGCGGAGAAAATAAAGTCCATTACCGGCACGGACGTGCCGGTAGGCAAGCTGGACGTTACTTTCTACCGCGATGACATCGCACAAAAGGGGCCGAACCTAAACGCATCCCCCACCGAGATACTGGCGGACGTAACGGGCAAGACGGTGATACTGGTGGACGACGTGCTGTTCACCGGGCGTTCTATCCGCGCCGGCATAGACGCAATAATGGATATCGGCAGGCCGGGGCGGATACAACTTGCGGCACTGCTGGATCGCGGACACCGGGAACTGCCGATACGGGCCGACTACATAGGGAAAAACATCCCAACCTCCAAGAGCGAGAGGGTAAAGGTGAAACTGAAGGAAACGGATGGTGAGGATATGGTGATGGTGGTGAGCGGGAATGACTGACGCAATTCTCTCCGGCTTCAAGGGCCGACACCTGTTGCGAATGAGCGACCTGACCGCCGCCGAGATAATGGGGCTTATCAACACCGCGATGCGGTTTAAGGAAGTATCCGAGCGGGAGGTGAAAAAGCTCCCGACACTGCGCGGCAAGACGGTGGTGAACCTTTTCTTCGAGGCCAGCACCCGCACCCGCACATCGTTTGAAATCGCCGGGAAACGGCTTTCCGCCGATGTGATAAACATATCCGCGCAAACCTCCAGCGTCACAAAAGGGGAGACGTTCAAGGATACCGTGCTGAACATAGCCGCAATGAAGCCGGATGCGCTGGTGATACGGCACTCGGCGCCCGGTACGGCGCTGTACGCTTCCAAAATCGCGGGTTGTTCCGTCGTCAACGGCGGCGACGGTGCGCACGCGCATCCCACACAGGCATTGCTGGACTTGCTGACCATGACCGAGCGCAAAAAAAACCTGGAGAACCTAAACGTCTCGATAATCGGTGATATTTTGCATTCCCGCGTTGCGCGGTCGAACATAGCCGCGCTGAACATGTTCAATGCCAACGTAACCGTTTGCGCTCCGCCCACGCTACTGCCGCACAAGATGGAAAGCATGGGCGTGCGGGCTACACACAGCATTGCCGAGGCGGTGGAGGGGGCTGATGTTATTATGATGCTCCGTTTGCAGACGGAGCGCATGGCGCAGGGGCTGTTCCCTTCGCTACGCGAATACGCCGACAACTTCTGCCTGAGCGCAAAGGTGATGAAAAATGCGAAAAAAGACGTGATCATCATGCATCCCGGCCCTATTAACCGAGGGGTGGAAATAGCTTCGGATGTGGCCGATGGGCCGTACTCGGTGATACTCAACCAGGTCACGCACGGCGTCGCCATGCGGATGGCGGTGTTGTACCTGCTTTGCGGAGGGGCGGAATCGTGAGCGAAACGTTACTGATAAAAAACGGTCGGGTTATCGACCCGGCATCCGGCGCAGACTCCGTGTGCGAC
>JAHFEI010000004.1:21386-21863 GCA_023248615.1 Nitrospinales bacterium
AAGACGGCGTCATAGCGGAGATAGCGCCGGAAATAGAGGCGAAGGGCGCACGCGCCATTGATGCGAAGGGGCTGGTTGTCGCTCCCGGGTTTATAGACCTGCATGTCCACCTGCGCGAGCCGGGGCAGGAGTACAAAGAGACGGTGGAGACCGGCTCCCTTTCCGCCGCCGCCGGAGGTTTTACCGCCGTATGTTGCATGGCAAATACGAAGCCGGTTAACGACAGCGGTTCCGTAACGCGCTACATAGTGGAAAAAGCGGCGCAGGTTAAGGGGGCCAGGGTGTACCCGATAGGCGCCGTCACCAAGGGGCTGGAGGGGAAAGAGCTTTCCGAGATGGGAGACATGAAACGCGCCGGGATTGTTGCGGTATCCGACGACGGCAGGTGCGTGATGGACGCGCGTCTTTTCAAAAACGCGGTTGAGTACGCCTCCATGTTCGGCCTCACCGTAGTGGAGCATTGCGAGGACGAGCCGC
>JAHFEI010000129.1 GCA_023248615.1 Nitrospinales bacterium
CCATACCCTGCTCCGGGGCGGGCTATAACCCGGAGAAGTCGGGGCCGCTACCGTGCTCTGCGCCGTTTACGCGGATATTCTTTTCCGGGCAAACTATATCGCAGGTGCGGCATTGTACGCAGTTTTCCAGGTTCATGAAATGGTACTTTGCGCCATCCTTCTCATGCACCTCATGTACTTCAGCCGTACAGTCGCCAACGCACGGGACGTCATTGCCGCCACCGCCGTATTTCTTTATGCACTTCTTACAAACGTCCGCGTCGAATTCCTTGATATGCTTGTTGTCGTGGTGGTAATGGGTAAACGCGTAAAATACCAAATCCGCAGTAGATGAGACGGTACTTTTAGCAAATCCTTCCGGCTCTGCCGCAGGGCTCGCCTTAAAATCCGGCTTGCTGGCGGTGCGGTCTTCTTTCCACTCTACCGGGCCGATATCCGTGCAACCGCACATCAATTTTTTCAGGTTAATGGCTGAGCCGATAAGGCCTGCCGGGCCGCTTAAAAATGCCGATACGCCGCCAGCAACTATGCTTGAGCCATCCAACCCTGTTACGACCTTTGGCAGGTAATCGCTGAAAAGAACCCTGTTTTTATGGAACGCATAGCGGTAGTAGCGCGATGCCTTAAGCTCTTTCCCTACCCAGCCGTCCATCAGCCGTTGTTTGAATTGTCCCAGCAAGGCCGCAGAATAATCGTTCTTCTGCACCGCCTCGAACAGGACTTCTGCCGCCGTGATGCCGCTTTCCATCGCCTTGTCCACTCCGGAGAAGCCTTTTACGTCCAGGACTCCCAGTGCATCGCCTATTACAACGGCGCCATCCACCGCGAATTCTTTTGGCAGGCAGTAGTAGCCCCCTTCGGGGATTAGCGATGCGCCATATTTGACCAGCTTGCCGCCTTTTATCATCTCCTGCACCCAGGGATGTTTTTTCAGCGCCTGGAGTATTTGCGGCGGGCGCAACGACGGGTTGTCGGAATCCAGCCCCGTTACCATGCCGATGGCAATTTTTTTGTCTTTCAGCCCGTAGATAAAGCCGCCGCCGAAACCGCCATCCAGCAACGGATAGCCTATCGTGTGCCATACCTTCCCGGAGAAATCCTTCTCCGTTTCCCAGACTTCCTTCACGCCAACAGCCCACGTTTGCGGGGTTGGGGCCAGGTTGAATTTTGCAAACAGGTCGCGCGAGAGGAACCCTTTGTCGCCGAACACCGTAGCTTTTGCATAGCAATTGTCGCTTTCCGCAACGCCGGAACTCTCCACCCTTACGCCCGCCACGCGGTTTCCATCGAACAGTATTTCCTGCGCCGCAAAACCGGTGAACAGGTCTACGATGATGTGTGGCGTTTCCTTAACCTTTTCATGCAGGCTGGAGGCCATCCATTTTGTAACGTCGCTAAGCGAGAGTATCAGGTAGCCGCGTTTGTTCAACTCTGGCGGCGATACAAAACCCGGGAGGTTCCACGCTTTTTTGGCGCCAAGCATGGTCACGTTGCTGTCGGAACATTTGCCTTCCACCGGGAAACCGTTGGTTTCGTAATCCGGGAACAGCTTTTTTACGGAGCGGGGATTGGAAACCGCGCCGCTTAGGACGTGATTGCCGAAATCTTTTCCTTTTTCCAGCACGGCGATGCGAATGGGCGTGTTGCCCTGTTTCGCGAGGTCTACCAGCCGGTGGGCGGAACTCAAGCTGGCCACTCCGCCGCCGACAAACAAAATGTCGTATTCAATCCGCTTCATTGTCATGCCCCCGCCTTAATGCCCTGTTCACGAGCCATTTTTGCCAGTTCCTTCTTCAAAAGTGGCGCTATGTGGTATAGGTCGCCCACTATGCCGTAGTGTGCAAATTTAAATATTGGCGCATCGGCATCCTTGTTTGCCGCGATAATCACCTTCGAGTGGGCCATCCCCACGCGGTGTTGTATCGCGCCGGAAATACCCAGGGCAATGTAGATATCGGGACGTACAGTTTTTCCGGTCTGCCCAACCTGATGTGCGTACGGTATCCATCCGCTATCCACGGCGCGCCTGCTGGCTCCCACAACGGAATCCTTGAATACGGATGCAAGATCGCGCACTACCGCAAAGCCGTCTGCGCTACCCAGCCCGAAGCCGCCGGAAACTATAACCTTGGCTCCGGTAAGGTTTACTGTGGCGGAAACATCGCGCACGGTTTTCACCACCGTCACGCGGAAATCGTCCGTCTGGAAAGTGACGGGAACTTTATGCACAGTCCCTTTTCGCGTTGTGTCCACCGGGAGCGCCTGCATGACGCCGATACGCGTGGTCGCCATCTGCGGGTTTTTCCATGGTCCCAGTATGCGCGCCTTCAGGCTTTCGCCGAAGCTGGGGCGTATGGCATACAGGATGTTGTTGAAGGTTCCGGTTTTCGAGGGATCCGCTTTCCCCTTGTGTTCATAGTCGCCTATATCTAGCTCGGTGCAATCTGCCGTTAGGCCGACCTCCAGATGCGCGGCGATGCGTGGCGCAAGGTCGCGGCCTATCGTGGTCGCTCCCATCAGGACTATCGGCGGCGGGGTTTTAAGGTGTTCCAGTATGGCGATTACAGCGCGCCGATAGGTCAGCGTGGTGTATTCCTTTAACTGCGGGTCGTCCACTACAATAACTTCATCCGCGCCGTAATGGATAAGCTTTTCGGCCAGCGGCATGATGTTATGGCCTATCAGGAAGCACGAGACTCCCGTGTTAAGTTTTTCGGCAAGGCCGCGCGCAGCTCCCAGCAACTCCTGCGTTATCTGCTGGAGGTCGCCCTGCAACTGCTCCGCGACAACTACAACATTATTCGGGTTAGACATTGACCAATTCCTCCACGCCTTTGCCGTCAGCCCGGAGCTTTCCAATAAGCTCCTCCACTTCGCGTTCCGGGGATTCGCCCTGGAACAGGGTACAACTGCCGCCTATCTCGCCGAGCTTCCACGTTTTGCCCACCACGGTGGGGCTTCCCACAAGGCCAGTGCGTGTGCCATCGGCCCCGATGATATCCAGCGAAACGGTTTTTATCCTCCGCTCCCTCTCTTGGGGCTGGCGCAGGAATTCCTTAACGGCTGCCACGTCTGCAAACCGCTTGTAATCCAACGGGGTGGCGGAGTTCGCCACAGTTATCAGTACCGGCATCGAGACTTCGAGTTCCTGGTGTCCGCCTTCTACCACACGGCGAGCGGAAAGTTTTTTGCCGGATATGGAAAGCGCCTCGCAATATGTAATTTGCGCGATGTTAAGCCGTTCGGCAATCTGCGGTCCCACCTGCGCGGTATCACCGTCGGTGGTCTGCAAGCCAGTGAGTATGATGTCGAATTCACCAAGATGGTGGATGACTTTGTGGAGCGCGTAGGCCGTCGCCAGCGTGTCGCTTGCCGCAATCCTTTTATCGGTCAGCAGCACGCCGTAGTCGGCTCCATGTTCAAACGCTTCAACAAGCACTTCCACCGCCGGTGGTGGCCCCATGGTTACGCAGGTAACTTCCGCGCCGTAGGCTCTTTTTATCTCGATAGCTTTTTGCAGGGCATACCTGTCGAATGGATTGAGCATCCTCTTGGCACGAGCCCTGTCGATGGTGCCATCCGGATTAACACCCGCCTTTGAGCTGGTATCCGGAACCTGTTTTATGAATACGATTATTTTAAACAAAGCAAGTACCTCCTAAGTTACCGGGCCAAGCGGAAAACGGGATGGAGGGAGAGACTCCCCTCCATCCCCGTATGACCTACAGAGGGTTAGCGTATAAGAGGATCAGGACTATGACGAGCGTATAAATGACCAGCGATTCTATCAACGCCAGGCCGATAAGCATGCTGGGAAACAGCTTCGAATATATTCCCGGGTTCCTTGCCATGGCCGACAGCGCGCCGGAAATGGCAACGCCCATGCCGATTGTGCCGCAACTCGCCGCAAGCCCCAATCCGAGCATGCTACCAAGCAACACCATCATATTGTGCTCTTTGGGCGCAACCGCATCAGCGGCAAATGCCGCCGGGGCGAATACCACGAGCGCAAGGACCGCCAACAATAGAACAGAACTCTTTTTCATTATGTTTCCCTCTCCTCCTTCAAATATAGTTTTATTTACAACAAAAATCAATGCTCTTCCGCAGTCGCTCCTTGCAGGTAGACCATGGTAAGCAAAACAAAGACCACCGTTTGGAGCACGCTGGTAAACACGGCAAAGGCCATCATGAACATAGGTAGTATCAGCGGCACAATGATGCCAAGCACCAAAATGACCAAATCTTCACCCTTTATGTTGCCGAAAAGACGCATGGTAAGGGTTATCGGCCTTGCCAGATGGCTGATAATTTCTATGGGGAAAATCAGCCAGGAAAGCCACCACACCGGACCCATGAAATGCTTGATGTAACCCACCAATCCCTGCTTTTGGATTCCAGCGCTGTTATAAGTCAAAAACACCACGGTAGCCATCGCAAGATTGGTGTTCACGTTTGCCGTAGGCGAGGTGCATCCGGGAATGAGTCCGATGAGGTTAGCTGAGCATACGAACAGGGCCAGTGCGCCTATCAGAGGCAGGAAGCGGCTGCCGCCGTGGCCGATAATCCCCTCCATGGAGTCTACAAGCGTAACAGCTATGGCCTCTACGGCGTTCTGCCAGCCTGTTGGCACCACCTTAAGCGATGCCCGGACAGTAAGCGCCAGCACGGTGAAGAGAATCATTATAACCCATGTGTAGGTCACATGCGGAGCGTGTTCAAGACCCGGAATGGTTATGTACAATAAAGGCTCGGTCATGCTTCTCCCCTTTTAAGCTCCCCCGCAGAGGCGAAAACCGCCACTACCAAGGTCGAAAGTCCGATGATGAAAAAGACCGGCGATATTCCGCCGCGTATTGCTACCAAAAGGACAACCCCAAGCAGGAGGTATCGGAAGAGGAATGAAAATATCCCCACCGCCTTCCCTAAGCTTGGGTTAACCCCCGGCGCGACTATCTGCCTCAATATGCCGGAGGAGAGGCGAAAGTTGGCGGATGCCACAAGCCCGCCCGCCAGCACGGCCACTACCGCTTCCTTGCCGTAAAGCGCACCTGCGGCAACGGCAAAAAATGCCGTGGCCAAGATGCCTTTAACCATTATCGTCCTCGCCAGTTTCACGTTTGTCGTCAATTCCCTTTTTCACGGTCCGGTATATGTTCAAAAATCCCGCCGCCACGCCCATCAGCATGCAAACCAGCATAAATACCGGTCTTGTGCCGAGCCATTTATCCAGCCAGTACCCAGTGCCAAATCCGATAAATATGGAGACGACCAACTGCGTCCCCACGCTTGCCAGCACCGTATATTCCGCATAGCTTGAGCGAGGTTCCCTATCATTTTTCAATACATCACCCAAACACCGAAAATCTAACCAATGCTACCAGCAACATCCATATGTGTCAAACATATTTGGCTATCTGGTTTCTATCGCTTGTGCATCTTCAATGATTATTTCGGGCCTTCCGCCATGTTCGGTTATCTTGCCCGTGGCTGTAACGTTTTTCCCATTATAGTAGCGTTCCGGATTCTGCGGGAACGTTGCGAAATTTTTGGCGAATATGACTAGGGTGACGGTTTTGCGGTAGTCTTGGCTGAAATTAAGGAAACATGCCTTGCCGGAGTTATGGGTGTGCGAGATTGTTCCTTTCAATACCACAGTTTCCCCTATGTGTTTGCCAGCATCGAGCCATTCTATCTTTTGTGCTGGTTGCGCCGTTGCGGCAGGCACGTTTTCTTTCACTGCGCTGTCGGCCTTTATGAGGTCGTCCAGCATCTTGTCGAATTTTGCGCGGCCATCTAGGCTCAGCGAGCCGTACCTTTGGATGATGTCCGCCATCCTGCCGTCGCGTATCGAAAAATTCCAAACCCCCATCTGCCTGCTTCTGGCCTCTTTTTCCAGCGCCAGGAATTCCACAAGCCTGCGCGTGGAACCTTTGGTGTAGGCGAATGCGTAGCCAAGGCGAACCAGTTCGGCGTTGAGCATTTTCCCATCGACGTAAACGTAAGCCAAAAGCCTGCCGTAAATGTCGCGCAGGTTATCCGGCTCGTACTCCAGAGTCACTTTTTTCCCCAGGACTTGTTTTGCCATATAATCGGTAGCTTCCTGGGCGAACCGTTGCACAGGCAGTTCGGGATGGTGGAGTTCCGGAGCGTCTATTCCCAAAAGGCGCACCTTCTCGCCGTTCTCCAGCTTGATGGTGTCGCCATCGAACACTTTTTCCACGGTGAATGGGCCGGGGGAGGGGGTGGAGACGGCCTTGCCAGCGTGTGTGGCCTGTGCTATGGCGGCG
>JAHFEI010000005.1:0-9584 GCA_023248615.1 Nitrospinales bacterium
ACGGCAAATTATATATAAGCGGCTTTCCATAAAGACGAAGCGCCAGCCTGCCCCCTTTGAGGGGGTTTCGGTGTACGACGGAAGCAGGCTGGCCATGATACTGGATATCGACGGAATAGTTGCCCAATACCAACAATAGGCGTAGCTGTAAGGAGCATATGGAGAAAAAGAAGATTTTTATTTTGCCAGGTGAAATGGCGGTGTCCCGCCAGCCTGCGGTGATTGCTACGCTCTTGGGGTCATGCGTGTCTGTATGCCTTTACAACAAACAGCTGCGGGCTGGCGGCATGAACCACTTCATGCTTCCATCCGGCGCCAGGGACGACATGAAAGGGAAGTACGGCGATTACGCCACCGAAAAACTTATAGAGATGATGCTTAAGCTCGACCCCAACAAGGGAAACCTGGTGGCGCAACTGTACGGCGGCGGCGCGGTGGTGGGACACCTGAGCGTTGGGGCCGGCATCGGTGACAAAAATGTGGCCATCGCCAACGAGCTTCTTGAAAGACACCGCATCCCGGTGTCAAAGAGGGATATGAGCGGCACCAGCGGGCGCAAGATATTTTTTGATACCGAAACAGGCGCCGTGGAAATGCGCCTTATCGAAAAATCGGAAATGACAAAGCATGCGGAAGAAAAGAAAAAACTTATATCAACCCGCAGGATACGCGTGCTGGTGGTGGACGATTCCTCGACCATACGGCAGATAATAACGAAAGCCATAACCATGGATCCGGGCATAGAGGTCATCGGCGAGGCTGGCGACGCATTTGAGGCGCGCTCCCTCATACTGGAACTGGACCCGGACGTTGTAACGCTGGACATCATCATGCCAAAGATGGACGGCGTGACATTTTTGAAAAAGATGATGCTGCATTTCCCCAAGCCGATAATTATCGTCAGTTCCATCGCGCAAAAGGACAGCAAACAGCGCCAGCGGGCGCAGGCGATAGGCGCGGTGGATGTGGTGGACAAGGAAGACCTGAAGATGTACCAGGGGATACAGACCGCTTCCACATTGCTGACCGGCAAGATAAAGCTGGCCGCCATCACCCATGTGAAAAAACGTACCGAGGAGGAGATAGGGCATATCTGATGCCAACAGGGCGCAGGTTATCCCACGGCCTTTTTTCCCGCAACCAAGGTTATCATCCCCCGTTCTTCGGAAACGGTTATTCCGCCATAGCCGGCTTTTTCGGTAGTGCTATGTTTTGAAATTGCCCGTCCCTGAAAGTACTATCCCCACCTAGATTCTATGGCATAATG
This sequence comes from Nitrospinales bacterium, assembly GCA_023248615.1. Lineage (GTDB taxonomy): Bacteria > Nitrospinota_A > UBA7883 > JACRGQ01 > JACRGQ01 > JAHFEI01. The sequence continues at coordinate 1,268 of JAHFEI010000005.1, forward strand.
AAGCCATGCCAAAAGGACCAAAAGGAGAAAAAAGGAAAGCCGACGTTGTGGGTAATGCCGTTCTTGTCGCCAAAATTCTCACTGGCGAGGTTCAGGATACGCAACGTGACCCCGCAAAAGAGCTTATGAGGCAAGGCGGGTTAAAGGGTGGCCTTTCTCGCTCCGCTAAATTAACTCCAGAGCAACGGCAAGAAGTTGCATCTTTAGCGGCCAAAGCGAGATGGAAAAAAAACAACGCTAAGAAACTAACATAACTTCTCTCTCAGCAACGTCCTCAGTAAAATCTAAACCTAACTGAATTGGTTGCTCTGTAGGATTCAGATCGTTATATACATCTACATCAGTTTTAAGGTGAAAACAGTCGCCTATAATTTGTTCCCGTCGTTGAGCAAATGCGGTTTCCATGTGTTTTCGCGGAGCATGCCCTAAAATTCCCCAAATTGTAGTTTGTACTCCATTTATTGAAACTTTAATTGCATGATTGACTCGGTAACGTCGACCATGTTCGTCAGTTGCATATTCCTCGCGTAAAGCTCTAGACATTTTCTGTGAAGCTATTTCATAAGGGTCAATTTTTGGTAGCTCCATCAACCCTTTCGATACGGCCCATCTGACAACTTCCGCTGTTCCAACTGCCAAATGGTCATGCTCATCCTCGTAGCTTTTCCATATTTCCTGCAATTTTTCATTCTCGGTCATATCTTGTCTCCTATAATGCGGCTGAAATCGATTGCCCCCATCCGTCCGCAATCGCATTTGGCAGAACGAAGTGGCGGATTTTTATCAGATATTTTCTTAAATAATCATGTCGTTTTATCTTTCTATGAAGTTGCCCTACTACTAATCCCGGGAAAAGATTATTTAGTCTGGAAAAGGCCAGAACATCTTTTTCATAGAAAAACGGTTTTTTCCTCAAAATAAAAGAATCCAACTTATCCTGCGGGACACAGAACTCTGCCGCCGCCTTGTCAGCAATTTGTTCCTCCGAAGATATTTTGTCTGATGTTTCAGCTTCCTCTTCTTCAAGAACATCAATGATTTCTCTTTAAGTACTCTTTCCATCTTCTCGTAAAACATGTTCAATTTCATGTCGCAATACAAACCAAAAATTGTCAATGCGGTCATATCGCAAAGACATACCTATTACTGGAGAAGAATCATCGAGCCAGAAGCATGCGCCATCAATTTTGGCAGACGGGAGAGATTCAACAAACACCAGTCGAATTCCACATTCCGATAAAATACGAGGAACATGTCGAGTTTCTTCGGGTTCTATAAGCATATCCTTGAGTTTGGGAAGGGCATTTAATAACATCTCTTTGGAATATTGCGGTGAGGCCACAGAAGAAGCAATTTGCTTGACCCTATACAACCATCCCAGCTGAAGTGGTGAAATGTTCCGATCCTCATAAGAACTTTTTCTTGCGGCGTGTGGCAAAGAAATAAAAGGGATTTCGTCTGGAGCATTTACGCCAAAAAATCTTACGAGTTGTTTTTCTAATTCATTTGCGCCTGAATCTATTAACCAGCCGCGTCTTACCATTTCCCGAATTGGATATGCTCCGAAATATTTTGCTTTTTGGGCAACTTCGGGACTTGGTTCTTCAGCCATTGCTTTGTCAAAAGAAGATTGCAAATTGATAAATAAATCTTCCGATACTCCAAAAGCCGCACCGAGAGCCTTTGCCATTCTGGGGGTAATTCCACGTTTACCAGAAATAATTAGGCCAATCGCGGTGTCCGGTACGTCTAAAATAGAAGCAAGGTCTCTGCGATTCCAACCTCTCGCTTCCATTTCTTCTTCTACAAATACTCCGGGATGACTAATCCAGTCCTTTATTTTGGTATCCATTATTTTCTCCACCGTTTTAATGATAATCCTTAATATCATGCACAATCGCTTTTAAACCTTTTGGGTCATTTATCAGTTCAAATACCATCCTATACTGATCGTTCAATCTAATTGATGCAAAGCCTTCTTTTTCCCCTGACAATTTCTCGTAGTGCAAGCTTTTCCATGACCTCAAAGTTTTTTCTTCAGTGGCGGATCGAAGAAACTGCAACTTTTTTTGAGCCGATTTTATTACAGCAAGAGGTAATTTTGCTTCGTGTGCAACATCTACAACCATTTCGCTTTCAATTTTCTCAAACATTTTTTTCTTAAATTCAATTTCCACTTAAGCTCCCATAACCTGTGAAGATAATATCACATCCTATCAGCATGTCAAGATCAATATACTATACGCATCTATTCGTATTTTTTGCTTGACTGACAAGCATAATGTATGTTATAAGATGATCATGAATAGATTGGATGACGAAAAGCGGAATAAGATTCTCCACCTTCTTTGCGAGGGCGCGTCCATGCGTTCCATTGTACGGGTTGAAAATGTTCACTATGACGCAGTTCAAAAGCTCCTTGTAGACGCGGGAAAAGCTTGTGCCGCCTTCCACGACGAGAATGTACGGGGCGTTAAGTCCCAATGGGTACAATGCGATGAGGCGTGGTCTTTTGTCGGCATGAAGGAAAAGACGGCGAAAGCAAAAGGCGTGGACGACAAGGGGGACGTGTGGACGTGGGCGGGCATAGACGCAGATTCCAAATTGGTCATTTCATACCTGATAGGCAAGCGGGATTTTGAATGCGCCAAAGACCTCATGGAGGATTTGAAGGCCCGCTTGGCTAACCGGACGCAGATAACCACGGACGGCCTTAAAGCCTACCTCCAAGCGGTAGAGGAGACCTTTGGCGGCGACGTGGACTTCGCCCAGCTCGTTAAAATCTACGGAGACCCAAAGGACGGAAAAGGCCAAAAAAGCTCCGACTGCATCGGGGCGCGGAAAACCCCGGTGAGCGGCAACCCCAATGAGGCAAAAATTTCCACTAGCTTCATCGAAAGGCAAAACCTTAATATCCGAATGGGAATAAGGCAGTTCACCCGCTCCACGAACGCATTTAGCAAAAAGATTGAACATCACTTCTACGCGCTGGCGATTTATTTCATGTACTACAACTTTTGTCGTATTCACTCGACGTTGCGGATTACCCCGGCGATGGCGGCAGGGTTGACTAACCGAATTTGGGAACTAGAGGACATTCTGGCGTTGATTCCCGATGAGGCTCCGAGGAAACGCGACCCCTACAAGAAGAAAGTGGATTAAATTTCAAAACATAGCACTACCGCTTTTTCCAGTAGCTTGACAACCACCTGCGGCGGCATGCGGAGTTTTCGATAGAAACTTTTTTCAACTTTCCATCCACCGCCATCCCGCGTATGCAAAATGTCATGGACTGTCAGATAATCGCCGTCCGGTTCCAGGAAGCAGGAGAAAAGCGCATTCTCATCGCTACGCACGGGGATAAAACGGTTTTCCGGCTGAATAACTGCCGACATGTCCCGGAAGGTGAGGACGAATTTCCCTCCTTCTTCCAGCATGGAGAATACCGAGACGAATAAACGCTCCACATCCGCAAAACTTTGGAAGTGCGCCAGCGTATCACCCATGCACACGGCAAGCTCCACCCGCCCCGAAATATGGTCGGTGAACTCCATGATGTCCGTTTCCACCGCCGTTATATCCAATCCGTTTTTTAGCGTGGCAAGCTCGTCTAAAAGTTTACGGCTGGTATCGATTGCCGTAACCTCAAAACCGGCCTCGGCCAGCGGGATGCTCTGGAATCCCGGCCCGCAGCCCAGGTCTATCGCTTTTTTGGAAAGGGATGGGACGATGCCGCGCGAACTGAAAAAACGGCGGTTCTCATCCAGCTTCTTTGCGGCTCCGCCGAAAATCCAGGAATATCTTGATGCCAGAAAATTTTCATAATGCTCGGTGTGGCTGGCCATTGTTACTTGTCCGGAGCGGGTTATGCCCTAGTTTTCGAGGCGCGTTTTTTTGTCGTTTTTTTCCCGGCTCCGCCGTGCAGGTAGTATTCCGAAAGCTCCTTGCGCAGGAAAAGCCGCGCCCGGTGCAGTCGCGACTTCACCGCAGGCACGCTTATCTTCAGCGCCACTGCCGTCTCCTCCGCCGAAAGCCCCTCCATGTCGCGCAGTACGAAGGTTATGCGGTATTTTTCTTCAAGCTTCATCAGCGACCGTTCGATATGGTCGTTCAATTCCTTTGTCAACAATTCATCTGCCGGAACGCTGTGCCAGTTGGAAGTGGCAAGCTCGTTTATCTCTTGGTCTTTTGGGACAAGGTCGTCAAGCGAGAGGTGGTATCCCGGCTCGTTTTTCCTCCTGCGTTTACTTTTCATGCACGAGGTGGAGGCGATGCGGTACAGCCATGTTTTGAAAGAGGCCTCGCCACGGAAGCCTTCAAGGTAGCGGTAGGCGGTAAGGAACGTTTCCTGTACCATATCCTTCGCCCTGTCGCCGCATCCGCACATACGTTGCAGGAAACCATATATCTTCACTTCGTAGCGGCCCATTAATTCCTCGAACGCCGCCTTGTCGCCGGACTTAAACCTGTCCACCGCCTTAAAGTCGCGCTCTTTCGCGATATCCGGCGGTGAAATAGTTTGGCTCATATTTCCTTCCATGCGCGGGTCGCCCGGCATTTGTTTTTCATTTCCGCCAGCGTCTTATTCAAGGGTGCTGGTTTGCCTGTCAAGGATGAAGCCAAGAATTGCCGGAAAAGTTTTCCTGTCCATCTTTTCTCCCGAATAGATTAGGCCATGTCGAGTGGTTACGTTATCAAATTGGGCTACCAAAAACCACTATTAAAGGGATTGGCCTAAGGATACGCCAAGGTTCGTGAGTGCGCGGGCTACGCCTGTGCTACGGCGCGGATGATACCGGTTATCTCCTCCACCTGCGCCAGCGGCAGGTAGGGGTGCATAGGCAGGCTGAAAATTCCCTTTGCCACCTCTTCGCTCACGGGGAAATCTCCCTTTGAATACCCCAGGTATTTGTATGCCTGCTGTAGGTGTAGCGGGATGGGATAGTACACTGCGGTCGGGATGCCAGCCGCCCCCAGAGCCGCCACAATTTTGTCCTTTTTCGGGGAAACGACGGAGTACTGTGCCCATGCGCTCTCAAGCCCCTCTGGAATCTTCTGGAGTTTCACGGAGTCCTTAAGCCCTTGCGCATATGCATTGGCTACCTCCTGCCGGAGTTTTAGCTCTCCCGGGAAAATTTCAAGCTTAGGCAAAAGTATGGCGGCCTGTATGGTGTCGAACCTTCCGTTTATCCCGATTCTCACGTTGTCGTATTTGTCCGGCCCCATGCCGTGTATCCGAACGGAGCGCATAGCCGCCGCCAATTCGTCACTGTCCGTAAAAATCGCGCCGCCGTCACCGTACACACCTAGCGGTTTTGCCGGGAAAAAACTGGTTACGGCCACTTCGCCAATCGAGCCTATTTTTTTGCCATGGTAAAGGCCGCCAAACCCCTGGCAGGCATCGTCTATCACAAACAGGCCGTGCTCCTTGGCAACCGCGAGTATGCGGTTGAAGTCCGCAGGTAGCCCGAAAATATCCACCGGGATTATTCCGCGCGGGGTGTACCCATCCCTTTTCGCCTTGGCAATAGCTACGGGCAGAAGGTCCGGGTTGATGTTGAATGTGTCGGGATCGATATCCACAAGCACCGGGGTCGCTCCGAGGAGGCTCACAACCTCCGCCGTTGCCATAAAGGTAAAGGTGGTGGTAAAAATTGCGTCCCCCGGCTCTACATCGTATGCCATAAGGGCCATCAATAGTGCGTCGGTGCCGGATGAACATGTGAGGCAGTGTTTTACCCCGGCAAATTCCGCCAGCCGCCTTTCCGCTTCCGCGACTTCAGGCCCCATGATGTAATTGCCGTGATCTAGGACTTTCTTTATCCCTGCGTCTATTTTGTCTCTTATGTTTTTTTGTTGGGCAGCCAAGTCGATAAAGCTGATTTTCATTTCTTCCTCTTTTTTACCGGTTAAAAGCGCCGTATCGCAAGTGGGTTATACTTTAAGGCCTGGACATTTTCAATATCTATTTCCCGCGCGCAAGGGGCGTGGAAAAGAAGGAGCCCCGGGGTGTGTGTCAAACCCCGGGGCCGAGGGAATGGAATCGGGCTTAGAGAGGAGGAGGAGGAGTTAGATCGCCCAATCCCATAGGAGAAACACCTTATTTTGTTGGTTATAGACTTTTCCGGCCAGGTCGGTCCTTGCCTGTTCGTTCGACGTGTCCAAAGTCCACTGGATGCTAATCTTGGCATTTTGTACTGGTAGCATTTCCAGCTTGAAATCATATTGCGAGGCGGTGGCACCGGGTATGTTAGTGGTGGTGTCGTTATAGGTTTCGTTATATCCCGGCACTGCGGAGTTCCCGTACCGTGCGCCGAAAACAATGCGCGAGCTGAAATTGTAAATCCACGACAGCCCCAACCCCGTGCGCCGTACACCATCCCTTGAGTAAGTGTTGCCGCTTGCCGAGGTTCTCTTGTCTATCAGGAAATCGTTCCAATCGTATGCCAATTCTGTCTGCCATCTTTCAGCCGCATAACTCAAGGTCATTATGTAGTCCTGTGTCTTTTCGTCCGGCGCCATCCTGTCCGGAGCAAAATCCGTGGCGGCTGTGGCCGTTTGTCCGGGCAAATAGCTGTAGTAAGAAGCGGAGGCCTGTTTTTGCAACAAAAGTTCTCCGCTCTTGTTGCCCCAATAGCGGAACGAACCGGCAAACCCGCCGATATCCAGACGGCCCATCAATCCGTACGCGCTTCCTCTGGAACTGACCGAGGTAACTTGCCTGGTGCCTGTGGCCACAACCACATCGTAGGAAAACGGCCCGTTGTCCGGGTTGCCAAAAAGCCGAACTCCGGTATCGGTGTACCCCGATGCCATGCCTTGATCCCGGCCTCCGGTGTTCGATGTTCCAAAAAACGCCGGGTTGGCGCCGCCAAACCATTCCCTGTTAGGTGAAACGGCGTCCGAATCCGCAGTACGCAGGGCTCCCATGTCGATGCCGGTGTAACCCGGGCCGAAAAGGTTTGCGAAGCGGATGTACCCTTGCTCTATCTGCGTGTCGCCCAGCTTGTAGGAGAAGAAATATGCCGCGTCTTGGTCTACCGTCCCTGCCGCATAAATCCTGGCCCTGTTTCCTTCGGTGCAACAGGGGAAGTTATTGGCGAGTTTTCCTTGCGGCCCGCTGGCTGGCTGGAAAAGGGAGAGTCCGCCATCAAGCCGCAGGCTGACAGGAGGGTTTGCCTTGCCGGTGTCCAGATGGAGGTCAAAGGATGGGGTGATCTTTCCAACATCCGCCCCGTCGCGCGAGCCTTCCAGTTGGTACCCGTTTAGTTTGAAGTGCCACCCTACCGAGTTGAGCTTTGGCCAGTTTGAGTGGCACATGGAGCAGGGAGCCGAGTATTTTTTTGCAAAGGCCGGAATAGCCTCCGCCACTTGGGCGGAAACAACAATGGCGGCAAGAGCCAGTACGGCTATAAAAACTCCGCGTGACGCAGAATTTAAAATATTTTTGGGCGAGATTGTGCTTTGAGCTTTCAGAGTGCAATTAATGGTCAACGTGATCCTCCTTGATAGAGGAGGATACAGATTCGGAAAATAGAAGTCAAGTGCATTTATTAAAATATTTATATTTTATTTTCTTGGTAAGCCTGCGCTTTAACATCTGCACAATCTGTCCAAAATCGAAATCAGTGTAGTGCCGGGAGGACGCACCTTGACCCTTTTACTTCTCTATCCTTGCCAAAAGCTTTATAATTTCCGCAGTTACCAATAAAAAATTTGGATTTCCATGTTTTTGGGGTGAAACGGTGAAACAGAGAAAGGCATTTAATGTTGTCCTGATATCTATTGCCGTATTTTCCCTCACTATGCTTTTGGACTTTGCCGGGCTGTTTGCGAGGCTGGAGAACGACCTGTACGACACCGCAGTAAAAATTGTGCGTCTAAAAAAGCCAGCCTCCGGTAAGGTGGCAATAATCCTAATCGACGAAGCGTCACTTCAGGCTCTTGAGCCTGTGGTGGGCAGGTGGCCTTGGCCGAGGGCGATTTATTCCGACCTTTTTGAGTTCCTTGCCATGGGCCAGCCAAAGGCGGTGCTTATGGATATCCTTTTCACCGAGACTCAGGAAGTGCGCGGGCCTGGCGGAAGCCTTGGAGTAAACGACAGTAGCCTGGTGCGGGCGACGGGCAGGCATCCCTTTGTTTACCACGGCATGCAATTGTTGAAAGACGAGGAGGATGAAAAAAACCGGTCGTTGTTGAACCGCCAGATGCCGGAGGGTTTTGTATCCCGTTTTGCCTTGCGCAACATACTGGTCTCGCATCCGGAAAAATCGCTGAATAATAATTACTATCTCCCTTTTAAGGAGTTGTCCGAATC